>NZ_JAAELD010000319.1 GCF_024227015.1 Moraxella sp. | reverse complement strand
TCTATCTTTATAAAAACCATGGAGTTTGTATGAAAATCACTCAAATGACGCGCCCTGTTAGCCTAGGCGTTATCGCAGCACTAAGCTTATCATTGATGGCATGTAATCAAGACAAGCCAGCCGACACCAAAACCGAAGCACCTGCTGCCAACGCTGACCAAAAAGCTGAAACCGCCGCTGATAATGCAGCCCCTACCACAGGCGATGTCACCATCAAGACCGCCACAGGCGAGCAAACTATCCCTGCCAATCCTAACCCCATCGCTGTCTATGATATGACCGCCTTACAAAACCTAAAAGCCCTAGGCGTGGCGGTACAAGGCGTACCATTTGCTGAGATGAATGCTGAAACGGTACAAAAAATCGACCTAAAAGCAGACGGCACACCAGATGGTACAAGCGTTGGCACATTGTTTGAACCAAGCCTAGAGGCACTACACGGTCTAAAACCACAGGCGGTATTTATCGGTTCGCGCATGGCAGAAAAAGCAGAAGAGCTGGGTAAAATTGCCCCAACTTATAACCTAACCATCGACACCAACAACGTCTATGAGTCAAGCAAACAGCAAATTACTGATTTTGGTAAAGTGTTTGGCAAAACTGCCGAAGCGGATAAGCTAATCGCCGACATTGATGCTGCGATTGCCGAGACCAAAAAAGCAGTAGAAGGCAAAGGTAATGGTCTTGCCATCCTGATCAATGGTAACAAGATGAGCGCCTACGGCAAAAACTCACGCTACGGCTATCTGCACACCACCTTTGGCATCCCAATGGCAGATGAGAACATCCAAGAGGCTCGCCACGGTCAGCCGATTAGCTTTGAGTATCTACAAAAGGTTGATCCTGATTGGTTGTTCGTTCTAGATCGTACGTCAGCGATTGGCGAAGAAGGTGTGTCTGCCCAAGAAGTGCTGAACAATCCACTCATGCATAACACCAAGGCCTATAAGAACAACCAAATCGTCTATGTTAGCCCAGATTCATACCTTGCCTTTGGCGGTTATTATCAATGGCTAAAAGACACTAAGATTGTGACTGATGCATTCAACAATGCAAAACCTGCGCAATAATCCTGTTGCTACGATCCATACAAAAGGCGAATCACATTCGCCTTTTGTTGTTATTTCGATTTAGTTATCAGGTGCCTAACATCGTGCATCTTAATCAATTAGTGATATAATTCTCAGCCTACAATCTCTAACTGATCCCATCTCAAGAACCGCAGGAACTTTAGTCCATGACCACCCGCGAAGCGACCTTATCGCCCCACGGTCTTAACCCAAGGTTTGTAAATTTTGGCGCATTATTACTTTTGTTCATTTTTATTGTCATCAGCATTTCGGTGGGGGTGGCGGATTTTTCATGGGCAAAACTCTTTGACGACACCGACAACAGTTCACAGTTATTTTTGGTGAGCCGTCTGCCCCGTACGCTCGCTTTGATTTTGACAGGGGCGAGCATGGCGATAGCAGGCATGATGATGCAGGTCGTGCTAAAAAACCGCTTTGTTGAGCCATCTATGGTTGGGGCGACGCAGTCGGCGGTGCTTGGGATTTTGCTCACAAGCCTTTATATGCCAACCTTGTCCCTTTTGGGTAAAATGAGTGTGGCAACGGTCATGGCGTTTGGCGGTATGATGGTTTTTATGCAGATTATCAAACGCTTACCGCCCACGGACTTTCTCATCATTCCGCTTGTGGGGATTGTGTTTGGGGGGATTATTGATTCGGCGACCTTGTTTTTGGCGTATCAGACCGAGACGGTGCAAATGCTGTCGGTGTGGCGGTTTGGCGATTTTTCTAGCGTGCTGGCAGGACGGTATGAGACCTTGTGGCTGGTGGGGGTTTTGTCCGCCATTGCCTATATCATGGCAGACCGCTTGACGATTATCGGGCTTGGGGACGGTATCGCCAAAAACTTAGGGATCAATAAAGACGCTGTCATGTGGCTAGCGATAGGCATGGTGGCGATGATAAGTGCGGTGGTGGTGGTAACGGTAGGGGCGATTAGCTTTGTCGGGCTTGTCGTGCCAAATATCGTGAGCCGTCTGGTGGGAGACCGCCTGCGAGTGTCGCTCCCTGCGGTGGCGTTGCTTGGTGCGTCTTGCGTGCTTTTGTGCGATATTATCGGGCGTGTGATACGCTATCCCTTTGAAATCCCTGTCTATGTCGTCTTTGGTGTGCTGGGGTCGGCACTGTTTTTGTGGCTTTTGTCAAAATCAAAATAGGGGCGTGTGATGAATTTTGAAAAGTTATTGGGCAATCCTATTTTGTTGGCGTTTATCGTGCTACTTATCGGCTGTGGGCTGTATTTGACCCTAAATGTGGTGAGTTGGGATTTTGCCTTGCCCCTGCGTACTCGCAAACTCATCGCTTTTTTGGTGGTGGGCTATGCGGTGGGGGTGTCCACGCTACTGTTTCAAACGCTTACGCATAACCCCATTTTAACGCCAAGTCTCTTGGGCTTTGATGCCTTGTATGTCTTGATACAGAGTCTCATGCTGTTCTTTTTGGGTATGCTAAGTTATGTAACCCTGCCAACGGTGGGTAAATTCGCCTTTGAAGTGGCGGTCATGATGATGATGTCGGTGATTTTGTTTCGTTTTTTGTTTACCAAGCATAATCAAGACTTGACACGGCTTATCTTGGTGGGTGTGATTTTTGGGACGTTGTTTCGTAGCTTGTCCTACATGGTTGCTCGCATGATAAATCCTGATGAATTTGTAACCGTACAAGCCCAAAGCTACGCCAGTTTTACCGCCGTCAATGTCAATCTACTCATCACAAGCGTGGCGCTGTCGGTGGCGACTTTTATTTATGTGTGGCGACAACGGTTTGCGTTGGACGTGCTACTCTTGGGCAGAAATTGTGCCATTTCGCTTGGCGTGCCGTATCATAAGCTGTCTCTTGGCATTTTGATGACAATCTCGCTACTCGTATCCATGGCAACCGCCCTTGTGGGTCCGATTACGTTTTTTGGGCTACTTGTGTGTGCTTTGACCAATCGTTTTTGTACCAAAATGGCTCATGGCGAGAGGCTGATTTTGGTAACGCTCATCGCCAGTAGCACGCTCATCGTGGGACAGGCGGTGTTTGAGCATGTCTTTAAAATGGCAGGCGTGCTTGAAGTGGTAATTGAGCTGTTTGGCGGGGTGGCGTTTTTGCTACTGATTTTTACACAATATAGCAAACAACGTACAATGCAATAATTCTTAATACATAAAATTTAATCTATAAATTTAGGTTGTTGAATGAAAAATAAATTAAAATCATTGCATTTGTTTGATGTGATTATTTTGGCAATGATATTTTTTGGTTTTGCCATTTATAGTTCCAACATGCAGTTTTTTGAATTGATAAGTCATGAGCAGGTTGCCCCCGAGACTTTGGAATTCAACAGTTCAAGCAATTGGTCGGGGATTTTGAGTGAAATTGTGGCATTATTGGTGGCGTTTGGGTATTTGACCTATCGTAAATTTGATTTTAAACAATTAAATTTTAGTGTCAATCGCTGGACATTGCCAAAAGTGGTGCTGTACATTCTCATTGCAGGAACGGTGGCATCGCTTTATGAGTATTTGCAATACTGGGCTTTTCCCGAGCTTTATCCGACCACGGAGGCGCATTATGGGGCAAGCGAGCATTTTAGTATGTGGTCGCCCTCCTTTATTTTATTTGCCCTGCTAAATGGCTTTTATGAAGAAGTATTTTTTATTGGATTGGTGGCATTGACCGCAAAAAAACATTTGCCCCTTGCCATTGTGTTTACTTTGTTTGTGCGATTTGCCTTTCATACCTATCAAGGATTGGCAGGAGCATTAACCATTACCACTTTGGGGATTGTGTTTTTGTTATTACGCTATAAAAGTGATGAATTGTTGCCATTTACTTTGGCACATTCATTTTTTGATTTATTTGGGCTTGGCTTGCCTTTGTATTTGTTGGAATAATTGGGGTATTTATGATAAAAGTAAAAAACGTCAGCCACAACATCGGCGATTTACCCATTTTAAAAAACGTAAACTTTGAGCTACCCACAGGGCAAATCATCGCACTCATCGGAGCGAACGGGGCGGGCAAAAGTACGCTGTTTAGCCTGATGGCTCGCATGAATCCTTTGCAGGACAAATCCGCCTGTATCAGCTTTGATGGGCATGACATCAGTACCGCCACAGATAGTGATATGGCAAAAGTGGTCGCCATGCTCGCCCAAGAAAACCACATTCAGGGGCGACTGCGTGTGCGTGAGCTACTCATGTTTGGGCGTTATCCTTATCATCAGGGCAGACCCACACAGGCGGATAAGGATAAGGTGGAGGAGATGATTACAACCTTTGAATTAGAGCCACTTGCCGAGCGGTTTTTGTCGGATTTGTCGGGCGGTCAGCGTCAGCGTGTGCTGATTGCCATGGTGGTGTGCCAAGATACGCCGTATATCCTGCTTGATGAACCGCTCAACAACCTAGATATGTACCACGCAGGGCGACTCATGCGACAGATGAAGGTGCTGGCAAGTTGTGGCAAAACGGTGGTTATCGTGCTACACGACATCAACCAAGCGTCCCAATTTGCCGATACGGTCGTCATGATGAAAGGGGGCGAAGTGGTGTCGGTGGGTATGCCAAAAGACGTGCTAACCGCCCAGAATATGAAAGTACTCTATAACGTGGACGTAACGGTCTTGATGCACAATGGCAAGCCGATTGTGGTGGATGTGGTGTGAGAAGGGGGCGAATGTTCGCCCTTTGTTTTATTTCTCCCCCACCTTATTCCCCACCAAAAACGCTACCAAACCAATCACCAACGCAGGTACGACAGCGTGCAAATCCCATAAGGCGATTTTGAAATAGGCAATGATGACATAGCTTGTCAGACCTGCCACCATAGACCATATCGCCCCTGTGGCATTGGCTTTTTTATAATACAATCCAAAGACCAGCACCCATAAGAAAGTCGCTTCCAACCCACCAAAGGACAACAGGTTTAGCCAAATCAGCATATCAGGCGGATTTAGCATGGCAACGACCGCCAAAATCACGGTAAAGCCAAGCGTTAGCGTGGTGGAGTAGCGTTTGATTTTGGCTTCATTATGTATGGCATCAGGTTTGATAGACAAATACAAATCCTTAATCAGCGTGCTTGACGACTGTATCAGCATCGAGTCAATGGACGACATAATCGCCGCCATGGGAGCCGCCAAAAATATCCCTGCCACAAAGGGTGGTAGCACCGTCATCATGAGCGTGGGAATGACCTTGTCAGGCACATCAAGCTCAGGCACGACCGCACGAGCCAGCACCCCTGACAAGTGCATACCCAGCACCAGCACCGTCATCACCACCGTGCCGACAAGCATCCCCCGATGTAGCGAGCGACTGTCCTTATACGCCATCGCCCGTACCGCCGTATGGGGCAAGCCAATGAGACCAAAGCATACTAGCACCCAAAACGACAGCATAAATGTTGCCGACAGCTTATCATCAACGCCTGTGGGGGTCAGTAGGCGTGGGTCAATGGCGTGCAGGGCGGTCATGGCGTTCCCCATACCCCCTGTGGCGACAAGCGTTGCCCCAAGTAGGAGCATCGTACCGATGAGCATGACAAGCCCCTGCACGGTGTCGGTCAAGACCACCGCACGAAAGCCCCCAATAAAGGTATAAAGCCCAATCACAAGGGCAAACACGCCAATCGACCATTCATAAGGCAGACCCAGTGTCGTTTCAAGCAGACGACCTGCCCCAATAAACTGCACCACCATCATGCCAAAAAACGCCAGTAGGAGCGAGACACACGCAAGCCACACCACGACTTTGTTTTGATAACGGGCAAACAGCAAATCGTTAATGGTAATGCTACCTGTTTGGCGGGCGAGCATGGCAAACTTCTTACCAAGCGCGCCAAGCGTGAGCCAGATTGCAGGCACTTGTATCATGGACAGTAGCACCCAGCCCAAGCCAAATTTATACGCCGCCCCTGGGCCTCCGATAAAAGAGCTTGCCGAGACGTAAGTCGCCACCGTGGTCATCGCAAGCACAAATCCGCCCATAGAGCGAGAGCCGATATAGTATTCATTTAAAAATTCGCCCATTTTGCGTTTTTGATAAGCGTGCCATGCCACCCCAAACACAAAAAATAGATACAGAACAAGGGGGATTAAAATTTGAATATTTAAATTCATGCGTTGTCCCCTTTGTCTGATGTCAAATCGGTATCCAAATCCACTTCCTTATAAACCGCCTTTAATACCGCCATACTGATTAAAATAAAAATCAATGGCAGAAAAATACAGCTTAACTCAAACCACAACGGCAAGCCCAAAAGCCCTGTCCCTGCTGGCATAAAATACGCAAAAATCACCCAACCCGCCATATACAGGAGTGTCAGATACACCGCCCATTTGGCTTCACGGTTGAGCTGATGGTTAAGGCTTGATTGAGTGTGGGTGGGCTTGGGTGAATTGGAGTTGCCAGTCATACCATTTCCTTGTCTTAAAATTGGCATCAAAGGGAAAAATTGCATTAGTGTATCACAAAATTTTACGGCAAAAGTCAAAACTTTGCGATAAAATAGCCTGAATTTTAAGATTAATGATTTTAAATTTTATTCATTTATTGGACATGAATTAAGGATGTGGTATGAGTTTGCATGACATATTAAGCCATCGTCGTTCTGTGCGCGATTATCTGCCTGTTGCTATTGATGAAGCGCTGGTGAAGCATTGCCTGGAGCTTGCTACGCTGGCGCCCACGAGCTCAAACATGCAGCTGTACGAATTCTATCATGTGACGGATAAGGCGCTACTGGCGAAGCTTGCCAAGGCGTGCCTGTCTCAAGGCGCAGCGACCACTGCCGATCAGATGGTGGTATTCGTGATTCGTCCTGATTTGCATCGTGCGCGCGCCAAAGCGGTGTTAAATTTTGAAAAATATAACGTCAAAAACTACAGTCCTGCCGACAAAGTACCCAACCGCACCAAGCGATTCGAGCATTATTATAATCGCCTGATGCCGCTCCTATACAGTCAGACCAAGCTTGTGCCGACCGCACGCCAGATGCTTGCTCGTACGATTGGGCAATTTCGTCCGATTCAAGCGGATGTGTCCTTTGATGACATGCGTGTTGTCATGCATAAGAGCTGTGGTCTGGTTGCGCAGACGTTCATGCTTGCCATGAGCGAAAAGGGCCTTGATACCTGTCCGATGGAAGGCTTTGATGGCAGAATGATCAAGGATCTCTTGGATTTGCCCGAAGAATGCGAGATCAATATGGTCGTCTCATGTGGCATCCGTAGCGAGAAGGGTGTTTGGGGCGAGCGTTTCCGCGTGCCGTTTAATGACGTATATCGCAAGTTATAAGAATTCTTATTGGTTACATAATCCTACATAACTCTTGGGGTTTGGGCTTTTTTGGGTCGGGTTTTTTGTTATAATGAAATGACTAGGCAGGGTAAAAGCCCAACTGATCATTAAGACAAAAGGACAAAAATATGACTACCATTACCGCCAATAAAGACATCTTCAGCGCATTGATCGCCAAGCACGACATCCAGCGCGACCTATGCAAAAGCTTCCAAAAGCGCGTCGATGCCAAAGATAGAGATAAGGCAAAAGAAGTATTCTTAGAATTAGAAGCAGAATTAAAGGCGCACGCAGCCGCCGAAGAGCGTCATCTTTATGTGCCTGTGATGGCATTTGATGAAGGGCTTGATCTGTCTCGCCACGCCATCGCAGAACATCATGAGATGGATGAGCTGATGGCGACATTGGGCGATGGTCGCACCGGTGATGATAGATTCTTTGAGACGGCGAACGCACTTATTGAAGAGACGATTCACCACCTAAAAGAAGAAGAAAACGAATTCTTTAAAGAAGCCAAAAAGCTACTCGATGCCGACACCCAAAAACGCCTAGGCACGCTTTATCAAGCTGAACATGATGCCTATGAAGCCAGACACGAAGGCTAAGCATTAGACATAATAAAATACCGCCAATGATGCATTGAGCGGTATTTTATTATCACCATGAAACTGTGATGGGGTAAGCGGTGGCATTTATTTTTTCTTTTTGCCGCCTTGTACCGCTTTAAAGCGTGGATTGGATTTACAGATGACGAAGGTGCGCCCACGACGACGGACGACTTGGCAGTCTTCGTGGCGGGTTTTGGCAGATTTTAGGGATGATAGTACTTGCATGGAGAACCTCGCATGATTATTTGGGTAATTATTTAAATGTTATAATATAACTTTAAATAAATTATACGCCTACCCATTTCCTTTTGCAAGCACTAATTGAAAATAATTCTTAAAAAGGTTCGGAGCTAAATCATGCGTTAGATTGGATTAATGCTTGGATGATGCCGTCTTTGTTTTTTAGGCGTTTGATGGTGTGCCAAAGATGCTCGGCTTCAGCATACCCCTTGGTGAGCATGCCCAGCCATTGCTTGTAGCGCCCGATGAGCCCTGATTGATTGTCTGTATCGTCATGTAAGAATGCGATTTGATGAGTGATCAGCTTATTCCAAGGTAGCTGGATGTTCTCATTGTGGATGCGTGCGATCAGATCAGGGCGGGTGACCGCGCCGCGCCCAAGCATCAGATGTGGTGTGTCTGCCTGTGCCGTACAGCGATGAGCATCGTCAGCCGTCCAGATTTCGCCATTGGCGATGATGGGTATGCCAAGATTATTAAATGGCGCAATAAGCTCCCAGTAGGCGGGCGGTTTATAGCCTTGGGTCTTGGTGCGAGCATGAACCGTTAGCCAGCTTGCCTTGGCAGTGCGTACCGCATCACCAATCTCGCCCATCTTAGAGGTGTCGGTGTAGCCAAGTCGAATCTTGGCACTGACGGGAATATGCGCAGGTACGGCTTGGCGAACAGATAGGATAATGTCATGAACTGTCTCGGGCTCATCGAGCAGTACAGAGCCGCCTTTGTGGTTATTCACGGTCTTGGCAGGACAGCCAAAATTCAAGTCAATCGCGTGCGCCCCAAGCTCGACCGCCGTGAGTGCACTTTGGCTCATGGTATCTGGGTTATTGCCAAGCAGCTGCACGTGAATGGGCGTGCCACTGGCGGTCTTGCCACCGGTGTGTAATTCTGGCACGAATTTATAAAATACATGCGCAGGCAGCGGATAGTGTGTCACCCGAATGAATTCACTCACCGACCAATCATAAGGACGACCAAGATCACTGGCAATCTGCGTGAGAATCCGGCGCATCAACGGATCAGTCAGGCCCTCCATCGGGGCGAGCAGGCGAACAGGATGATTAAAAAAATGGCTAAAATCAGTCATAGAAAGGCGGTCTTATTTATAGATGAGCTTCTTGTCATCGAGCACAAGCGATGCCAATAGGTCGCTGATGTGATGCACGTCAAGGATTTCTTTAGCGCGAGTGCAGGCAACATAGAGCAGGCGCAGCTCTTCGGGAGTGATCTTGATGCTTTGGCGATTGATGTCGTATAAGAAATCATCGCTGATCTGCACGCGATTCCATTCAAGACCCTTTGCCTTATGTGCGGTAGAGACGACATAGTCGGCATGGCTTTGGGTGGTGAGGCTTTTGATGGCGCTTGAGATGGTCTGCGTGCCGTGTTCTTCGATGAGCTTAACCCATGTCTTGAGGTCAGAGCCTTCGCCCGTTTCGCTAAATTCCTGCACTTCACCCCAATGCTTAAAAAAAGCCAACTCAGGCACGCCATAGGCGGATTTGCCCGTTTTTAGGCTCTCGGCAGCATGACAAAATCTTAAAATCCGATCGCTGTCGGCTTGTAGAGCGACTTTATGCCCTGCCTTAAGCCCTGCCAATAGATGACTCATGGCGGTGGCGTTGGTACGGCAAAGTATAGCGTCTTTTTTGCCGTGGGTGAGCAATTTGGCGATGCGACTCGGGGTGTTTGGATTGCCTTTTAGTGGGATGGTTTCTTGTAATGCGGTCAAAAAAACGTTGGCAACCTTGGCAATCTCATCGCCAAAGCGAAACGACTGCGTGAGCAGCGTCTGTGGATAAGGCAGGCGTTTCATGGCGTTCAGCGCACCGCGCCATTCGTAGATCTGCTGGTGCGCGTCGCCCACATAGATGGTCTGTTTGTCTTGGCGGATGAGTGCGCCCATCATGAGCGGGTCGGCGTCTTGCGCTTCATCGAATAAGATAAAGTCAGCAGGAATGATGGGATTTGATAGCGTCCAGAGCTTTAGGTAGATATCATGTCCGATGCCTGACTGATGACGGGGATCGATCGACTGTAACCAGCGCATCTCTAGGGCGGGGTATAGCAGTTCTTGGAGTCTCTCGCCGTCTTTCTCGTCCAGCCAAGATGGTGGGGTGATGTGCCGCGGCGCAGGGTAGGCGCTCGATGTTTTACAAAAATTGGTGATGCCTTCTGAGACGATGTTGGCAAGCTTAGCAGGGGTTAGCGTGATGGATTTTTTGATGCCATCGACTTTACGTTCCACTTGTATGGCGGATAGATTTAGCTCATTTGCCAGTCGGCTTGGTGTTAGGCGTGGCAGGCTGACCTTCGCGGTTACATCACGATTGACATGGCGATAGGCAAGCGAGTGGAAAGTCTGACAGCGTACGTTTCTTGGGAATTTGCCTTGTGCTTCGTTGGCGATGGCTTTGTTGAATGCCAAATAAAGACCACGCCCTTGCATGTGCTCGCTGATGAGCTTCAGCGTGGTGGTTTTGCCCGCGCCAGCATAGGCGACGATCTTGAAGGATTGACCTGTCATCGCCATGTTAAGGGCGTTGATTTGCTCATCGGTGGGCGCAGGCGTGGTTATCTGATTCATGGGCAAATTTAGCAATAAAAACAGCCAATTATAACACAATTGGCATTGCTTTGTTCGCAAGATGGCATTTAGTCGGTGGTGGGATTATCAGCGCTTTCGTCTTTGACCAGAAGTCTTGCCATGAATAATCCTGCCTCGAACAGCAGGCACATCGGGATGGCAAGCATCAACATGCTGGCACCATCGGGCGGGGTAACGATGGCAGCGATAAAGAAGCAGCCCACGATGATATAGCGGCGTTTATCAACCAGTGACTGCGGGGTGACGATGCGCATCAAGACCAGCAGCAGCGTCGCCACAGGAATCTCAAACATCACGCCAAACACCGCAAACAGCTTAATAACAAAATCAAGATAGCTTTGGATGTCGGTCATCGGCAGGACGTTGTCGGGCGCGAACATCACGAAGAATTTCAGCGCAGGGACAAGCACCACAAAGTAAGCAAAAGCCACGCCAACATAAAACAGCACAATCGCCGACAGTAGTAGCGGCAGGGCAGTACGCTTCTCATGTTTATACAGTGCAGGCGAGACAAAACCCCAAATCTGGGCAATGAGGAACGGCACGGTAATGAACAGCGCCACAAAGAAAGTCAGCTTAATCGGCGCCAAAAAACCCGATGCGACATCGGTTGCGATGAGACTTGCTTCACTAGGCAATAGCGCGACCAGAGGATTTGAAATCAGGTCGTACAGCTCACGACTAAATCCCACCAAAGCCAAAAATACCACAATCACCGCCGCAAAAATGCGGATGAATCGTGTCCGCAGTTCAGCAAAGTGTGCCATCAATGGCATGTCGGCGTCATTATCTAATCGATGGCTCATGATGTCGTCGTATAAAGTAAGGGGTCTGCCTTATAATTAGGCATGAAGGGTGCTTGGGGTAGGCGGCGCTTTTTATCATAATCACCCAGCAGGAACCAATGATTCACCATGGGCAGGTTAAATGCAGTCTCTAGCGCAGCCGCTTGATGAAAGTCTTGATTGCTGGTGTCTTTTGATGGGTTGGTATCTTGATGTTCGCCCTCATCGGCGCTGTCTTGCCAAGCGTCTAAGATGTGCTGTTTATTTGCTTTGGCGACTTGTTCGGTTTTGTTTAGGCTTTGTTGGAGCTCTGCCATTTGCGCTTTCATCTTGGCTTCGGATTCGCGGATTTTGGCAAGTTCGCCTTTGAGTTCTTCTTGAACTTCTAACAGCTGCAGTTCGCTGACGAACTCACTTTGTAGGCGAGTTGATAGGCGGCGAAATTTGCCGTACCATTTACCAAGCGTGCGCGCTGCCACGGGCAGTTTTTCAGGCCCAAGCACAATCAGCGCAATCACACCAAACAGCGTTAATTCAAAAAAACCAAGATTCAGCACGAAGTGATCCGAACTTATTAAGCGTCTGTTTTTTCAGCTTGTTCGGCTTTTTTGACTTCCTTGACATCGGCGATGATGGGTTTATTTTCACCGTCAGACAGCTTAGGCTTGTCTTCGTCTTTGACCGCATCTTTGAAGCCTTTGACGGCAGAGCCTAGGTCTTTGCCTGCGTTTTTAAGTTTGGAGGTGCCAAAAATAACCACAACCACAACCAATAAAATCAGCCAATGTGTTAATGAAAATCCGCCCATAATTACCCTTTTTATTTAACCATTAGATTGTAAATATTTTAGCACAGATTAGTTTGTGCGTGAATTTTTCTCATCGATGCCTGACAGTCCAAAGCGTCTGCCAAGCTCAGCCAGCACGTCATCGCTCGATAGTCCCAACTGATGCAAGGCGACCAAGCTGTGAAACCACACATCCGCCACTTCATAGACGACGTCAGCACGAGCTTCATTGTCATCTTTGGCAAGCGCGCGAACAAGTTGCAACTCTTTGGCGGCGATGATCGCTTCGGTGGATTCTTCGCCGACCTTCTCTAGGATTTTGTTTAGACCCTTATGATACAGACTGGCGACATAAGAGCTGTCTTTATCAGCGTTCTTACGCTCATGCAGAATCTTATCAAGCTCGACCAATACCGTCTGTGCAGACGTGCCTTGTGCCTTGGTGGCAGGGTGATTGACAGCGGTGTCATGCGCGCCATAAATCTCATCAGGATTTTTGATCACCTCATCGACGGCCAGCCATTCACCTCGCTCAACATCAAGCTTTTGATAAAAGCAGCTTTCACGCCCGGTGTGACAAGCGATACCGCCAATCTGAGTGATGATGAGCGTGATGACGTCAGCGTCGCAGTCAGTGCGAATCTCGTGGACGATCTGAGTGTGGCCACTGGTTTCGCCTTTGTACCATAGCTTGCCACGGCTGCGGCTATAATACACGCCTTTACCTGTCTTGGCGGTGAGCTCGAGCGCCTCACGGTTTTGCCACGCCATCATTAAGATGCGCCCTGTGTCTTTGTCTTGGGCGATGGCAGGAATGAGTCCGTTTTCGTCGAATTTTAGAGTGTCTAGCCAGTGCGTCATGATAATTGTCTTTTGTTACCAAATGATGAAATAAATCTAAAAATCAGCCCTCAGCGCACACCAAAGCCATTGGGCTGCAGAATGATGGTCAGCGCGCCAAGCACGACCAATGCTGCACCCAACATGTCCCATGAGCTGAG
>NZ_JAAELD010000318.1 GCF_024227015.1 Moraxella sp. | reverse complement strand
CCACTATCACTAGCCAGCGTCAACCCCTCTGGCAGCGTACCAGAAATCAAACTAAACTGATAAGGTGGCATACCCGTTTCAGGCTCTACGGCAAAACTATAAGTGCGTCCAATCACGCCATCAGGTAAGCGTGTGTCACCAAAGGTAATATCTACAGGCTCAACATAGGCTACGAAAATCAATGAAATTGAGGCGACATCAAGCACTATATCAAAAAATGACCCTGACTGCATAGCGGCAGCATAGAAGGTATATTCCCCATCGGACAGATCCGCCGGTAACACCATCTGCAAAATCTCTCTTGAGCCACTTGCCAACGCCGCCTCTACAAACGGCACAAAGTCAGGTACAAAATCTGGCGGCGTTAAAAAAAACAATGCATCATCCGCTGGCAAGCTAACAGCGATATAAACATCCGCCTCACCTGACCAACTTTCAGTCAGCGTGAGAACCAAGTTATCGCCAGGTACAAACCGCGACTGATTTAGCGACAATTCCGTCGCATACGCTAATGACGCGCTACTTAAAAACAATATCAAAATGCAAATCTTGAGATACTTCATCGTTTATAATCCTCTAAATGGGGTGAAATTAAAATATCTAACCAACGAT
>NZ_JAAELD010000317.1 GCF_024227015.1 Moraxella sp. | reverse complement strand
GCGAGTTTTGCAAGACGCTCAATTAATAATGATTTTTCCATCCCCAGTTAATAATTAATAATTAATAATTAATAATACCTTCGCCAATGGTTTCGAGGCTAAAGTTTTTTCTTTAAAAAAACTTTAGCCTCGAAACCATTGGCGAAGGTATTATAAATGTCCAAGTTATTTTATGCACGTTCCTAACTCAATGCAGCGACTACTGCGTCGCCCATTTCACGGGTACTGATAATTTCTGTCCCTTCTTGTTGAATATCTATGGTACGCAATCCTTCGCGCAAGACTTGACTGACGGCATTTTCAACGATGGTGGCTAGTTTAGGTTGATTGAGGCTATAGCGTAACATCATGGCGATAGATAAAATGGTCGCTAGCGGATTGGCGATATTTTGTCCTGCGATGTCAGGGGCGGAGCCATGTATGGGTTCGTACATCCCTTTATTGTTGGCATCTAAGGAGGCGGAGGGTAACATGCCAATGGAGCCTGTCAGTTGGGAGGCTAAATCGGACAAAATATCGCCAAACATATTTGTTGTCACGATGACATCAAATTGTTTGGGTGCGCGTACAAGTTGCATAGCGGCATTATCGACATACATGTGGGTGAGTTGGACATTGGGGTAATCTTTGCCTACTCGTGTGACAATTTCTCGCCAAAGTTCCGTCGCTTCCAGTACATTGGCTTTATCAACTGAACAGAGACGCTTTTGTCGCTTTTCGGCACTTTCAAAGGCGACTCGTGCAATACGTTCAATTTCACTTTCATTATAGACAAGGGTGTTAACGCCTTGCGACTCGCCATTGTCAAGGATGCGAATGCCACGCGGTTGCCCAAAATAAATGCCGCCAGTGAGTTCGCGTACAATAAGAATATCCAATCCTTCAACGATTTCTGGTTTGAGCGTTGAGGCATTAGCCAATTCAGGGAATAGTATGGCTGGTCTTAAATTGGCAAAGAGTTTGAGTTCAGAGCGCAAGCCTAATAAGCCTTTTTCTGGACGAATAGCGATGTCAAGAGGTTCCCATTTTGGACCACCAACTGCACCTAATAGTACAGCATTTGCTTTTTTAACCAGTTCCAAGGTTTCGATGGGCAAGGGATGTCCTGTGGCATCAATGGCTGCGCCGCCGACTAAGCCTTGTTCCAACTGTACATCTAAACCAAAGGATGTCCATAATTTGTCTAAGACTTTAATGGCTTCTGCGACAATTTCTGGACCAATACCGTCGCCCGGTAATATTGCGATAGTTTTAGTCATTTTTAGTGATTAGTTTGAGTGTTCGTACAAAGTAGGGTGGGCAACGTCCTTTTGTTGCCCACCTTCAGCTTAAATGGTG
>NZ_JAAELD010000316.1 GCF_024227015.1 Moraxella sp. | reverse complement strand
CGATCAGGCTCGATAATGACCTTATAATGCTCTTCGCAGGTAAGATCGATCTGCATGTCTTTTAAGATGGCATTAGGGTCTTCTGAGCGAGGGTTGTCCGCGGTGAATATCGACACATCGGCATGGGTGACGCCTGCTTTTGCCATGATGGGGCGCTTGGTTCTATCTCTATCGCCACCGCATCCGAACACCGCGATTAGCTTGCCCGTGCAATGCTTGCGCAAACTGACTAGCACCTGCTCCAGTGCATCTGGCGTGTGCGCATAATCCACAATAAAAGACCCTGCCTTAGAAGGGATGCGCTGCATGCGACCGCGCGCGCCTTGTAATTGGGCGACCAGTTCAGGCAGCTCGGCTCGTCTCTCAGGAAACAACGCCAAAAATGCCGCAACTGCCGCCATCAGATTATCGACATTGAATAAGCCTAAGAGCGGGCTCTTTAGGGTGATGTACTCGCCTTGAGCGACAAGCTCAATACCTACACCATCAAGGCTGGGCGCAATCTCTTTGACAAAATAATTTGCACCATCATCCTGTTGGCTGTACGTAAGCAGCTGATATTTGGCGGTGTGATTCTTGGTTAATAAAGGATAGCTGGCATCTTGATTAATGATGCCGCAGGTCAATGTACTAAAATACCCCTCGTCGAACAGCCTTGCCTTGGCAGCGCGGTACTCTTCCATATCGGCGTGATAATCCAAATGATCATGCGACAGGTTGGTATAGATCGCCACTTGCACAGGCACGCCTTGTAGTCGATGCTGATGCAGTCCATGACTACTCGCCTCTAGCGCCACCACTTCCACGCCATCGAGCGCCATTTGATATAAGAATTCATGCACCGCCAAGACATCGCCTGTCGTATTCGCCGACTGCACAAGCGCGTGCAGGCGTCCATTACCCGCCGTTCCCATGATGGCAGAAGGCACGCCTGACAGCTCGCACAGCTGAGCGACCAACTGGCTGACTGTTGTCTTGCCATTGGTTCCTGTCACCGCAACCACCGTCGGCAGCTTGGCGGGCTTATCCGCCTGAAAACGCGCCGCGATCAAATCCCCCAAATAATGTCGAATCGTTGGCAGATAAACAATTGGCTTGCTAAAGCTCACATCAAGCAGTTTAGGGTCAATCTGTGACAACACAAACGCGACTTTATCCTCTACAGATGTCAGGTATTGATTGGCTCGCTCCAGCGCATCATCTTGATGGCTAAAGCTGGACAAAAGCACCAATACATCACCCTTAGACATCTTACGGCTATCCAAGCAAAAACGATGAAAAGGCACATGTGCGACACTCTGAGCAATCTCATCAAGCATCTGCAACTGCAAATCATCGAACAGCTGTGCTAGGGTAATTGGTTTCATGGCTCATTCCTTATGATGCTTTTGTGTTCATCAGTTTAATCAGTTTAGCTGTAATGGCTTATCAAATGGTACATTATACAGACGCAGTGCTTCTTTCATAACATTATGAAATACCAGCGCTGAGACTTGACCCGCATAGAATTGACGACGCGGATCCTCCACCAAGATCGCAATGGCAAAACGTGGATTCGATGCAGGTGCAATTCCCGCAAAAGTCGTACGATACTGATCGGTGTAATAACCACCATTCGGGTTAGTACGGCGTGACGTACCTGTCTTACCCGCCACACGATAGCCATTAATCGCTGCCGCACGCGCTGTACCGCCCTGTTCGGTGACCAGCTCCATCATCTTCATGATAGCTTGGGCGTTCTTAGGCTCGATAACTTGGGTAGGCTCTGGCAGCTCATCTTCTTTTACCAAGCGCAGCGGTCTTAGCATGCCGTTATTTGCCAAGGCGGCATAAGCTTGGGCGACTTGAGCAAGCGTCACTGTCTGACCATAGCCATAACTTAGGGTTGCACGGCGAGAATATTCTTTTTCGCTAGGGTCGCTAACACCACCTGAGGCTTCGGCTGGGAAATTTAAAGCTGTTTTTTGACCAAAACCAAAGCGTCTTTGCATGTCAGAGATGGCATTGGCAGGTAAGCTAAATGCGATCTTGACAGAAGCGACGTTACTGGATTTTTGGATCAGCTTGGCAAGCGTAATGGCGCCATAATTACCGCTGTCTCGAATGGTGTATCCGCCGCCCACATATAGGCTGCCTGGCGAGGTATTAATCAGAGAGCTGGTAGAATATTTGCCCGACTCTAATGCTGCCGCCACCGTGAATGGCTTCATCACAGAACCCGGCTCAAAGGTATCTAACACAGGGCGATTACGCTCATTAGCACCGGTACGCTCTGACAGATTATTTGAGTTAAATGATGGCCAAGAACCCAATGCCAACACATCTCCAGTCAAGACATCCACCACGATGCCCGAGCTTGAACGTGCCGACTGAGTGCGCCCTACTTGCTCAAGCTCCTTATAAAGGACATACTGCAAGCGCGAATCGATGGTCAGATGAATGTCTTGACCTTCAACGGTCGGTTTGATTTCTTTGATTTCTTTGATGGCAGACTGACGGGCGTCCTTTAGGATGAGCACTTGTCCGCGCTCACCTGCCAGCTGTTTTTCATACTTGGCTTCGATACCTGCACGACCCACATAACCGCCATTCTTTTCATCGCTAGATTGCGCCATGTAGCCTAGAATCTGCGCATATGGCTCGGCTTGTAGATAATATCTTTGGAAGAACTTCTCTTCACTAATCCCAACAAAATCAAGCGCCATCAACGGCTCAACGATCTCAGGCGGTGCTTTTGGTAGTATGATCAGACGGCGTGAACCTGCACCTTTTGGCAGTGCTGCATTTACCGCCTCTTCATTGCTCAGATCAAGGTCGTGTTTGATTGCGACGGCATTTTGAAGTTTTTCTAGTGGGAAATTCGCTGTTGCCGCCAATTTCACCAAATCCATCTGCTTAAGGTCTTCGCTGGCCTTAGCGATGGTTTTGGCGTTTTGGCTGGTTTTGATGATTTTATCAAGTCTGTAGTACTCCACCGCGTAATCATATGGGCTAAATACTACAGTCGATAGAGGCGCATTCGCCGCCAGTGGTGCGCCCGTCGTGTCTGTAATCATGCCACGATATACAGGCACCGAGCGCTTCGATGTGATGAGCTTTTCGCCTTGCTCAATCAAAAACGATGAGTTAATATCTTGCAAATAAAACGCCCGAGCAAATAAAATGGCAAAACAGACAGCCACAATAGCCCAAGCGAATTTATAACGCCCAACGTCTTGTAATCCGCCCAACATGGTGGCGGCTTTTTGGCGGCGTTTTTTACCAGATCCACCGAACAATGACCCGAATCTTGATGAGCCTTCTTGGTAATTTTGGACAGGATTGGCTTTGTTTTTGGTGGTTTTTTTGCGCAGTGGTGGCGTGACTTTAGATGATGCGCCTTGTTTTTGATCAGGTTTTTTCATCACTGAGCCGCCTTATTCGATTGGGTGTCAGCCGTGGTTGGTGCAATAACTCGGCGTGAATCACCGGCAGGGAAGAACATGCCCAATTCACTCACCGCTCGGCGAGCAACCTGAGGCGTGGCACTAAAGGTCTGCTGTTCAATGAGTAGGCGCTGCTCTTCTACTTGCATGGCGGTCAGTTCTTTTTTGAGTTTTTGGAGGTTGCGATAAGCTTCATGATGCGCCTGAGTCTGCACAGAAATGCTCACGCCCGTCCATATGATGGCAGCGACAAGCAGCCCCAAAATCAGGCGACACAGCCCAATCATGCCGACACTGCTGTCGGATTGGGTTTTTGGTGGGATAAGATGGGCGTGTTTATCGTTCATGATGTGATTGCAATAACCTAAACTTAAAAAACCTAAAATAATCTAAAATCAAACATACATCGCGTCGGTGCGTTCTGCCCCACGCAACCATGCACTTCGGGCACGCGGATTGACCTTAACTTCTGCATCGCTTGGGGCAACTCTAAGCGCCTTGCCAAAATACTTCGTACGCACAGGCGGCATGAGTAGCTTGTCATCACCTTCCCAGCGACCACGACTGTGATTATTCAAAAACTGCTTAATACGTCTGTCTTCTAATGAATGAAAGCTGATCACCGCCAAACGACCACCAGCTTTGAGCGCGCTCAAGCTTTGCACCAAAAAATCATCCACATCGCCAAGCTCGTTATTAATATAAATACGCATCGCCTGAAAACTCTGAGTAGCAGGATGTTTGCCTTTTTGCCATGCTGGATGAGCCTGTTTAATGACTTCTGCCAATGCCAGCGTCGAATCATAACTTTCCATCGACTTAATGGCGCGTGCAATCTTACGGCTGTGGCGCTCCTCGCCATATTCATACAGCACATCTGCCAAAGTATCAGCATCCACCCGCATCAGCCATTCGCTAACAGGTTCGCCGCGCGTGGTATCCATGCGCATATCAACCGCACCATCTCGCATGAAGCTAAATCCGCGTGCACCATCATCAAGCTGTGGACTGGACACGCCAAGGTCTGCCATGATGCCATCGACGTGGTCAATGCCAAGTGTCTTTAATTGCTCATTTAAACTGGCAAAGCTGTCATGAATCACTGTCACGCGAGCATCAGCATTGGCAAGCTCGTTCGCCACAGCGATCGCCTCGACGTCCTTATCAAACACCAACAAGCGGGCATCATCACTTAGATATTCCAATAATAGCCGACTGTGACCACCTCGCCCAAAGGTCGCATCCACATAGATGCCATCAAATGATCCTTTTTTGGCATCATCTAAGTTTTTAACGCCCAACAGCATCACCACCGTCTCTTTTAATAGGACAGTTTCGTGAGTGAAAGCTTGGGGTGCGTCGGGCTGGCTCATGATGATTTCCAAAAGGTGGCAAAAGCTAGATTTTGCGCGAGATTTTTTCAGCGTGTATTATCTCAATCCCTGCTGTATAGTCAAGTGATTTCCATCATTTGCACTAATTTTTTGTAAAAAATCACAACAAGTTATTATAAAAAACAAAATAACATCATAAAAAATATTTAACTACTTATTCTATCAAGGATTTTTTGATAATCCAATCCGTTTTTGTGTGGTAATTGTTGCCAAAATCTTAAAGCCCTGCGCACTTTCCACTACAAAAATCAAGCGTATTTTGGTATCATAGCCACAGATTTATGCTTTTATATCATTCACTTTAGATTTAATTTCACATAAGATTCAATAACGAGCAATTCATGAGTACTCAAACCACCAAACCCATTCGCACCCGTATCGCTCCATCCCCAACTGGCTTTCCGCACGTTGGCACGGCTTATATCGCCTTGTTTAATATGGTTTTTGCCAAATCACAAGGGGGCGAGTTTATCCTACGCATTGAAGACACCGACCAAGTCCGCTCTACCGCGCAGTCTGAACAGATGATTTTAAATGCCCTAAAATGGGCGGGTCTGACATGGAGTGAAGGCCCTGACGTGGGCGGACAGTTCGCCCCCTATCGCCAGTCCGAGCGTTCCGAGATTTACAAAAAATACGCCCAAGAACTCCTTGACAAAGGTCATGCCTTTCGCTGTTTTTGCACGACAGACGAGCTAGACCAAATGCGTAAAGAGCAAGAAGCCCAAGGCTTGCCCGTGCGTTATGACGGACGTTATGCCAATCTTAGCCGTGAAGAGAGCGATAAACTTGCCGAAAGTGGCAAGCCTTTTGTCATTCGTATGCGTGTGCCAACCGACGGCGAGTGCGTGATTCACGACCTGCTTCGTGGCGAGATTAGCATTCCTTGGGAAACAGTTGATATGCAGGTTCTACTAAAAACAGACGGCTTACCGACCTATCATCTTGCCAATGTCGTGGACGACCATTTAATGCAAATCAGCCATGTCATTCGTGGCGAAGAGTGGATCAACTCCGCTCCCAAGCACAAACTTCTGTACGAGTATTTTGGTTGGGAAATGCCTGTTTTGTGCCACATGCCCCTACTGCGTAACCCCGACAAATCCAAGCTCTCTAAACGCAAAAACCCCACGTCAATCACCTATTATAAGGACGCAGGCGTACTGCCTGAGGCCTTGATTAACTACTTGGGGCGTATGGGGTATAGCTTGCCAAATGAAGCCGAGAAATTTAGCCTAGATGAGATGATTGAGAGCTTTGATATTAAGCGTGTGTCGCTTGGTGGACCTGTGTTTGACATTGAAAAACTCTACTGGCTCAATGGCGAATACCTGCGTGCGATGAGTGCGGACGAGTTAAAGGCGAAGATTTTGGCGTGGGCAAGCGATGATGATAAGCTGACCGCCATAGCCAAAGCCATTCAGCCACGCATTAACGTGTTGTCCGATGCGGTAAATTGGGCGGGCTTTTATTTTCAAAATTTGCCAAACGTTACCCCAGACGATTTTGCCCATAAAACGCTGGATAATGATAAATTACTTGAAATTCTCTATCTTGCCACATGGCAACTAGAAGCCTTGCCCGAGTGGAGCGAAAATAACATTTATCAAACCCTAAAAGGCTTGGCAGGGCATTTTGAGATTAAATTAAAAGACTTTATGCAACCGTTTTTTGTGGCGATTGCAGGCTCAACGTCTAGCACGCCTGTGATGAACTCCATGTACGTCATCGGGGCAGACATGACTTTATCACGACTACGCCATGCCTGTGAAGTTTTGGGCGGACTTGGTAAAAAGAAACTCAAAAAATTGGAAGAGACAAATAAGGCTTTGCCAAACTTTTTAAATCAAGAATAAGCTAATTAAAAACCGATAATTTTCAATAAGTTATCGGTTTTTTTAAATCTTATTTTAAAAACTATTTGACAAGGCTTAGGGTCTTTTATATAATACGCCCACCTTAACAAAGGGGCTATAGCTCAGTTGGTAGAGCACTTGCATGGCATGCAAGGGGTCAGCGGTTCGACTCCGCTTAGCTCCACCAAAAATTGATTAAGGTTTTGAATGTAAGCACCTAGGCATTTATCTTACATTCTTGAAGTTGCAAAACTTTCTACTTGCGCTCCATTCGTCTAGAGGCCTAGGACACCGCCCTTTCACGGCGGTAACAGGGGTTTGAATCCCCTTGGGGACGCCACTT
>NZ_JAAELD010000315.1 GCF_024227015.1 Moraxella sp. | reverse complement strand
AATTTTTAATTTTTGTCTAAGTTTTATTATTTGGTTTTTGTGAATAAAAAAAGACCAAGCGACTGCTTGATCTTTTTTATGGGTATTTTTGTTAGTACTTGGAGGGTGGTAGAATCAGCTCGCTTTTTAGGGGGAGTTGTTCTATCAGCTCTTGCAATGCCTTTTGATAGACGCCGCGCTTGAAAGCGACGACTTGATTCAAAGGATACCAATAGCTGACCCATTGCCACTCATCAAATTCGGGTTTTGAAGTATTAAATCGAATGTTCTGAGCGTTGTTTTCATCTAAGCGGAGCAAAAACCATTTTTGTTTTTGCCCAATACACAAAGGTTCTTGGTTGGTGCGGACATAACGTTTTGGTAAGCGGTAGCGTAACCAATCTTTGGTAACCGCAAGCAATTCCACGTGCTGTGGATAAAGTCCGACTTCTTCATATAGCTCGCGGTACATCGCATCAAGTGGAGTTTCGCCATAATCGATCCCCCCTTGTGGAAATTGCCAGCTGTCGTGTCCGATGCGTTTTGCCCAAAGCACTTGCCCTTGTGTATTTGCCAAGATGATACCGACGTTGGCTCGAAAGCCGTCTGAATCAATCATGACTAAACTCATTATTTAAAATTTATAAAAATTCTACCCAAAATAATAGGCAGATAACTTAATGACTATTAAAACAAATTTTCACCAAAAAGTGTAATATTTTTTTGAATAAAAATGTTTCTAGATGGTTTTTGAGGTGATTGCTAACTTTTGGTTTGCTTTATTGGCGTATAAAATGAAACGACCAACCGAATGCACCTTGAAAATCCTGCAAAAAACCGCCATAGTGTAGCTGGTTTCATGTATTATATTAATAACCTAATAATCATCTATAAATTGGAGTGCTTTATGTCTGATATGAATGCCCGTGTGTCATGGCTAAAAAATGACGTGATTAATTTTAGCGCCAAAAGTGGCTCAGGTCATGAGGTAATCATCGATTCTGCTCAGACATTGGGCGCTAAGCCGATGGAGTTTATTCTGATGGGGCTTGGCGGCTGTGCCAGTTATGATGTGGTAAGCATTCTACAAAAATCCCGTCAGGCGGTCGCAGACATCCACTGCGAAGTCTCTGCCAAGCGCGCTGATGCGATTCCTGCAGTATTCACTGACATTCATCTGCATTTTGTGGTGTCAGGCACGAATGTCAAAGAGTCGCAAGTTGCCAAAGCGATAGAGCTGTCTGCGACCAAATACTGCTCAGCCTCAAAAATGCTGTCTGATGGCGGGGTGAACATCACTCATGATTATGAAATCATCGAAGTTGCGTCATGAATAGCATCATGATGTTTGTCGCCAATTTCTCATCCGACATGGACATTGCCATCAAGGCGATGTTGGTGGCGTGTCTGCTGCCTTTGGCATTTGCCATGCTTGCCAAGGCGACAGGCGGGTTTAAGATGTCGGATAATGCCAATCCAAGGCAGTTTCTTAACCATGTGACAGGGCTGTCAGCGCGCATGAATGCCGCTCAGCAGAACAGCTTTGAGGGGCTGCCGATTTTCTTGGCGGCTGTGATTGTGGCGATGTATTGTTTTGTACCGCAGAATGTGATCAATGTGCTGGCGTGCCTATATGTGCTGTTGCGAGTTGGCTACGGTGCGGCGTACGCCTTTAACATGCCGTTGGTGCGCTCGGTGCTGTGGGCGCTTGGCTTATTATGCTGCGTGATGCTCTTTTATTTTGCGATTTTGGTTGTTTAAATGACTGATAAGACGCTGACCGCTAAAGATTATTTAGCGGTTTTTTT
>NZ_JAAELD010000314.1 GCF_024227015.1 Moraxella sp. | reverse complement strand
GGTAGGTTTTAATCGTCGCGTTGCTGACGCCTTTGATGTGAGGCAGGTAATTGCTAAAAAACTGATAGACGACGTTAGAAAGCTTCATACGACATCCAGTTGGGATTTGGTAAAGGCGATTAATCCGGCAATATCTTTGGCATCTTTGACTTTAAGATACGCGGCGGTGTATTGGTATTTTCGATGGCCCATGTAAGTAGCCAAAATCGGCAGGGCCTGCTGCGGGCAGTTTCCCCTGGCTTTGATCTGATTTAGGGTGTTTATGGCAAATGCGTGCCGCAAGCTATGCGGCAAGGGTTTTCCGAAAGTGATGTTTCCGAAGACTTGTTTGGGTTGGCTGAGTCCGATATTTTTGATGGCCCGGTGGAAGATATTGCGGATATGATAGTCTTTAATTGGCCCAAGTCTTTTGCCGGCCAGCAAGTACGGATTTTGATCTTCAGGGCACAAAGCACGGCGGGCAGCCAGATAGTTTTCGATTTGAGTCAGCACCGCTTTGGGCACTGGTATCAGGCGGTCTTTTCTAAATTTGGTTCTTTGGATATAGGTGCTGCCTTCATCAGCGCGGTAGTGTTCTTGGCGAAGCCGTAAAGGTTCATTGATACGCATGCCGCATCGCGCCAGCATCACGAAGGCCAGGTAAATCGCCATATCAAATAGTAAATACTTTTCAGATTTTCTAATCGTTTTACCCACCGTCTGTAGCAGCAGATCGGTTTGCGCCGGTGAGAAGACAAAAGGGACAAAGTAGCGTTCGGGCAGCGGTGGGATATCCTTGAGTGGGTTAACGTCACAAATACCCTGGCGCACTAAATATTGAAAGAAGCTGCGGATACCCGACAGGATCGTATTGACCGTATTGGGGTGGTTGCTGATGTTGGCCCTTAACCGCAGAAAAAAAGCCGGTTGAAGCTGAT
>NZ_JAAELD010000313.1 GCF_024227015.1 Moraxella sp. | reverse complement strand
TAATAAAAAATCAATTTTGTTATTTATTTCCAAACTTTTTTTTATTAAAATAAACCAAATTTATTTGATACTTATTATTATGAACACCATAAACCTAACCACCTTCGTCACCGTCATGCAGACTGGCAGCATCTCTGGCGCTGCCGAGAAGCTTTTTATCACCCAGCCTGCCGTCAGTAAGCGCATCAAGAACCTTGAGAGTGAATTTGGCGTGACGCTGTTTGACACCGTGGGGCGTGGTATCATCGCCACCTCTGCCGCACACGATCTATTGCCCTATGCCAAACGATGGCTTGAAGATTACGAATCTTGCCGTGCCAGCCTTCAACACTCAAAAGAAACCGCCAGTGGCCGACTGGTCATTGGCACCAGTCATCATATCGGGCTACATCATCTAGCGCCCGTATTGAAGCAATTCATTCAGACCTATCCTGCGGTGCAGCTAGAAGTGAAATTCATGGATTCTGAAGAAGCGCATAAAGCGGTACTTGAAGGTGAAGTCGGCTTGGCATTCTTGACCCTGCCGCCTACTTATGACCTGCGTCTAAACTACCACACACTATGGTCAGACCCACTGTATTTCGTGACTGGCACATTAAGCCCACTCGCCCAAAAAAGCGACGTCACGCTATTACAATTAGCGCACCACCCTGCCATTCTGCCCGCGGCGAATACCTTTACCAGTCAGATTACCCTATCAGAATTCAACCGCAACAATCTACGCCCCTACGCGACAATGACCACAAACCCACTCGAATCAATTCGCATGCTGGTCTCTATCGGGCTTGGTTGGTCTGTACTGCCAGAGACCTTGATTAATCACGAACTAGTTAAAATTGACATGGCAGAAGATTTTGAATTGCAGCGTCACTTAGGTCTGGTAACCAACCCAAATCTTACGCGCTCCGCCAGCACACAGGCACTCTTAGATCTGCTATCCATCAGCGACTAAATGCAAAAAGACAGAATATCTTATTCTGTCTTTTTTATTAATGAACAACATTACGTTAATGGTTAAAAGCCTGATAGCTGTTTTAATGATGCTTTTAACAAGGTTGAGATATTCACATCACCCAGACCAAGCTGAGCTTGCTTGATGGCGTTTTGAGCTTCCTTTTCTTTATAACCCAGCCCGATTAAGGCGCTTTCAACCTCTGCGATGATCTGCATTTGATTATCCGCCTGCAGGCTTACATCAAAGAACTCACCCTGTCCACTAAGCTCGCTGATGTCTGAGCCGAATTCTAGCAGTTTGCCTTTTAGCTCGATGATCAGACGCTGAGCGGTCTTTTTGCCGATGCCTGGAATGCGCACAAGTGCCGAATCGTCCTCGTGCTCAACAGCGCGCTTTAATTCACCTGCTGATAATGTCGATAACATCGCAAGCGCCATCTTCGCACCAACACCGTTAATCTTGATGAGCTTTCTAAAGACATCGCGATCTTCTTTTGTGCCAAAGCCATACAGTAGCTGCGCGTCTTCGCGAACATGCAGATGCGTATAGATGCTGGTCGGCTCATTTAGGCTAAGTTGGCAGAATGCAGGGATGGGCAATTCAATCTCATAACCCACACCACTTTGAGTCATCACACACACTAAGGGTGCATTTAGATAGCATACTTCGCCTTTGATTAATCCAATCATATTATAGTCCTAATATCAATAAAATAAGGGCGCAAATCATTACGCCCTTATTCGATGAGTTGAAATTATTGATAATATTCAACCATTTTTTCAAGAGAAATTGGGCGAATCTTGCTGGCATTACCCGCTGCACCGAATGCTTCATAGCGTGCCACACAAATCTCCTCCATCGCCTTCATTGATGCTGCTAGGTATTTACGAGGATCGAATTCAGCAGGATGGTCGTTTAGGAATTTACGAATTGCACCCGTGCTGGCTAGACGTAGGTCGGTATCGATATTAATCTTACGCACACCGTGCTTAATGGCATCTACCAACTGCTCAACTGGCACACCATAAGTCTCACCGATGTTACCACCGTTCTCATTGATGATCTGTAGCCACTCTTGTGGTACTGAGCTTGAGCCGTGCATTACAAGGTGCGTATTTGGCAGTGCCTCATGAATCTCTTTGATACGGTCGATCGCTAGGATATCGCCTGTCGGTGGACGAGTAAATTTATAAGCACCGTGTGAAGTACCTACCGCGATCGCCAACGCATCGACATTCGTATCAGCAACGAACTGACGCGCTTCTTCAACAGAAGTTAATAGCTGGCTGTGATCAAGAACACCTTCTGCGCCCACACCATCTTCTTCGCCAGCCATACCAGTCTCAAGACTGCCTAGGCAGCCGATCTCACCCTCTACCGATACGCCGCACGCGTGCGCCATTTTAACCACTTCACGAGTCACGCTCACGTTATAGTCATAGTCAGCAGGCGTCTTGCCATCTTCACGCAGTGAGCCATCCATCATCACCGAGCTAAAGCCAAGCTGGATAGAACGTTGGCAAACGGCTGGGCTGGTACCGTGGTCTTGGTGCATTACTACAGGGATGTGTGGCCATTCTTCAACTGCAGATAGGATAAGGTGGCGCAAGAATGGCGCACCCGCGTATTTGCGAGCACCTGCTGAAGCCTGTACGATAACTGGTGAATCAGTCTTATCTGCTGCCATCATGATGGCACGCATTTGCTCTAAGTTATTCACGTTAAAGGCAGGCAATCCATAAGCGCGCTCGCCTGCATGATCAAGTAGTTGGCGCAATGATACTAGTGCCATTATTATCTCCTAATGCGATAAATCTTCTAAAATCTAACTAAAAATACCAAAATTTCAACAGGATGCATTATAACAAATTATCATATTATCGCCTAGTTGATTTTTGGAAATTTTATAACTTGCAATAAAAAAGCCCAATCAAGTTGAGCCTTTTTATTTATCAGATCAGTACTTTTGATCTTCTGGAACTTTTGCTTCTGCGCTGTCGGCATTAGTCACGGCATCTGCCATAGCACCAACTTCTTTGGCTGCTTCAGAAGTCTTATCAGCAGCAGTTTGTACGCCAGACTTAGCAGCTACATTCTGTGCGGCAGCTTCTGCTTCTTTAGCTACTGCAGCGGTGTTCGCTGCGATGTCAGTTTTGGCAGCATCGGCTGTCTCTGCAGCTTTATCTTGGGTGTTTTGACTGCAAGCTGCTAAAGCAAATGCGCCGACAACAGCAGTAACGACAAGTAATTTTTTCATAAGAATTCTCTTTAGTTAGTTATTGGTTTTTGTGCATGGTTATTTAGATAGTTTATAGCATCATTCAAAAATGAACAGTCAATTTAATCATGACTTGCTTTTAGGCTTCTAATGAGCACATTACTAAAAAATAATGCCGTTAGTTTAGCCTTGTCAAATAAAATTTACAAGGCTAAATCTGACAAAAGCAACAAAAAATAACAATTCGTTGGTAAACAACAAAGGTTCGCTTAGATGATTAAGCATTCGCCTCATCTAACGCCTTAATGGCAGGCAATACCTTGCCCTCGACGAATTCTAGGAACGCGCCGCCACCTGTTGATAGATAGCTGACATCATCTGCCACGCCATATTTATCAATCGCGGCCAGTGTGTCACCACCGCCTGCAATGCTGAAGCCTGCACTGTCTTTGACTGCTAATGACAGAATTTGCGTGCCTTTACCGAATTTATCAACCTCAAAGACACCAACCGGTCCATTCCACAGAATGGTCTTAGCACCCTTGATAGCATCTGCGATGACGTTGGCGCTATTTTCTGCCACGTCTAGGATCATCTCATCATCAGCGATGTCATTAACAGACTTGGTAATCGCATCTGCCTTTTCTAAAGAACCTAGGAAATCTTCAAAATCAATCTGAGACTTCTTAGCAACCACGACGTCGGTCGGCAATAGAATGTTCGTCTTCGTCATGATGGTCTTGGCAGTATCAATCAGATCCGCCTCATATAAAGACGCACCCACGTTCACGCCTGTCGCTGCCAAGAAGGTATTGGCAATACCACCGCCCACGACGATGCTGTCACAGATGTCAGCCAGACTTAATAGAACATCCAGCTTGGTTGAGACTTTTGAGCCACCAACAATGGCAAGCACAGGCGCGTCAGGCTTATCCAGCGCACGAGACAATGCCGACAACTCTTCTGATAGTAGATTGCCTGCGCACACAGGCTTACCTGCCGCTGCCGCTGCGCGAATCACGCCCTCGGTTGAGGCTTGGGCACGGTGGGCGGTGCCAAATGCATCCATAACGAACACATCACACAGATCGGCGTACTGCTGTGACAGCGATTCGCTGTTCTTTTTCTCGCCTGCGTTAAAACGAACATTCTCAAGCAAAGTAATCTCGCCTGCCTTAGCATCTACGCCCGCTGTTAGATAATCTTTTGAGAAGTTCACAGGGCAGCCCAACGCTTTGGCAAGGTAGTCCGCCACGGGTGCTAGCGAATATTTCTCTTCAGGTTCACCCTCAGTAGGACGACCTAGATGTGAACAGACAATGACCGCCGCACCTTGATTAAGCGCATCTCTTAGGGTGGGTAATGCCGCCTGCAAGCGTACATCACTGGTAATAACACCATCTTTAATTGGCACGTTCAAATCCTCACGAATCAGTACACGCTTACCTGATAAATCCACATCCTTCATTGATAAAACTGTCATGTCTATCCACCTTGTTAAGTTATATTGACTTAGGATTTTCACCTAAAATTACCATATTTTTGCGCGAATTATTATAAACAATTCACTGCCACCCTGCAACAAATACACCAATAATTTGCTAGGCGCAGATTTAGCTTTCACAAAATCGTGAGTATTTTAGCCCAATCCATCTAAAAGTTATCATTTTGTAAAGACAAAGTAAAGCTGTGGCATATCGCTTGCAAATACAGTATAATGAGCGTCCATTTTAACCAACAAGGTATTTATGCGAAATTATTTTGGTGCTTTTTTAGCAATCATGCTTGCCACACAAGCCGCTCATGCTCAATCAACGACTGCATCTTATTATGCAGACAAGTTCAACGGTCGCAAAACCGCCAACGGCGAAACGTTCAGCAACCGAGGCATGACCTGCGCATCGAACCAATACAAACTTGGTACCTATGTGGAAGTAACCAACCAAAAAAATGGCAAATCCATCATCTGTAAGGTTAATGACCGCATCGGTAAAGCAGGTCGCATCGACCTTACTAAGAACGGCTTTTCTCAGCTTGCGCCACTGTCTCAAGGTCTGGTTAAAGTTTCTGTAAAACCCGCACAAAAGAACGAGCCTAAGCAAGAAGAACAAATCAGCTTAGCCTACAACGAATAATCACCCACATAAAAAATCCCCAACCGAATGATTGGGGATTTTATTGCCTATGAGAAAGTATTGTTTTATAAATCACGTGAGTACTAAGTAGTTAAGATTGGAATGGCAAAAGCCCCGTTTAGGTAACGGAGCTTTAATGGCAATATATTTAGTAGTATGTATGACATACTTTTAAAATAATTTAAGACCAATCAACAGCTTAAACCTTAAACACTCATCTTCCAATCAAAAGGCATTTCATGATGTCCGCGCAGTGCCATCATCAAGGTCTGCTGCATGTGCTGTAAGACTTCTTTGGTATAAGGAATGGCAGGCATACCCCACACAGGGTTCGGCCAGCGACTGTCATTTTGGTAGCGGACGATGTGATGAAAATGCAGCTGTGGTACTTGGTTGCCCAATGCTGCCACGTTCATTTTATCCGCGCCGAAGATTTTGGCCATTTGGCTAGATACCCAGCTTGACTCACGCAAAAACTGCACTTGATCAGCAGGTGATAGCTCGTAGATTTCTTTAACGCCCGACACGCGTGGCACAAGAATCAGCCACGGAAATTGGCAATCGTTCATCAAACGAACGGTAGATAATGGAAAATCCCCCACCAAAAACGTATCTTTGGCTAATGTTGGATGTAGTTGAAACATTACTTTTCTCTTTTAATTAATCAAATCTTATAAATTGTGCTATTGTAACATAAAATTTGGGGTGTGTTGAGTATTTATAGCAAGCTAGCCTTTATCTTTTGATGAATTACCACTCAGATAACTTAACAGCTCAAACACCGCATTCGTCCGCCCTACCACGTCTTTTTCATCTTTAAAGGTGTATTTTAGCCCTGTCGCCCCGTTCATGCGATAGCCGTCATTAGACTGAATGAGCTTGATAATCGCAAGTCCGTCCACGGGCGTGTCCGCCTTAAACTCCATACTAAGCCCATGAGCGGTTACGTCAATTTTGCTAATGCCAAGCGGTATGCTCTGCACTCGCATTTTGTGCACCAAAAACAAATTGGCAAGGGCGGTCGGCATCGCCCCAAAACGGTCAATCATCTCGGCACGCATCTCATTGAGCTCGTCCACCGTCTCAGCATTGGCGATACGCTTGTAGCATAGCAGTCTTTCATGAACGTCCGCCAAATAATCGCTCGGTATCAAGGCGGACGCATGAATGTTAATATCACTCACCAAATCAAGCGGTGTGGCAAGGCTTGGCGTATTGCCCGATTTTATCGCTTTGGTGGCACGTTCTAACATATCCATATACAGCCCAAAACCAATGGTCTGCATATTGCCCGACTGCTCCTTGCCCAAAATCTCGCCTGCCCCACGAATCTCCAAGTCCTCGCTGGCTAGCATAAACCCCGCCCCAAGCGTATTGGCTCGGCTAATGGCATCAAGGCGTTTTTTGGCATCAGTTGTCAACCCCTTGATAGACGGTACAAACAAATAACAATACGCCTGATGATGAGACCGCCCCACTCGCCCACGCAGTTGGTGCAACTGGGCAAGCCCAAACTTATCGGCTCGGTTGATGATAATCGTATTGGCGTTTGGCACATCAATGCCTGTCTCAATAATGGTACTGGCGACCAGCACGTTGGTTTTTTTGTGATAAAAATCACTCATGACATCGTGAAGCTCTTTTTCTGCCATTTGCCCATGAGCCACGCCCACACGTACCTCAGGAATCAGCTCGGACAAGTTCTCTGCCACCGTGTCAATGCTCGCCACGTCATTGTGCAAATAATACACCTGCCCCCCACGCAAAATCTCACGCAAAATCGCATCTTTGGTTGTCTGCTCGTTTTTTGCGGCGACAAAAGTTTTAATGGCAAGCCTTCTGGCTGGCGGTGTGGCAATGATAGAAATGTCCTGCATACCCGACAAAGCCATATTGAGCGTGCGTGGAATGGGCGTGGCGGTCATCGTGAGCGTGTCCACGTCCGCTTGCATGGCTTTGATTTTTTCTTTATGGCGTACGCCAAAACGGTGTTCTTCGTCAATAATCATCAAGCCCAGATTTTTAAATTTGACATCATCTTGCAAAAGCCTATGCGTACCGATGACAATATCCACCTTGCCGTCCGCCAAATCAGCCAGTACCTTGTCTTGGGCTTTTTTACCAACAAAACGAGACAAGCTTTCAATCTTAATCGCCCAATCAGCAAATCTGTCCTTAAAGCTGTCCTCATGCTGTCCCGCCAGTAGCGTGGTTGGCACAAGCACCGCCACCTGATAGCCTGCCTGCACCGCAATGAATGCCGACCGCATGGCGACCTCCGTCTTGCCAAAACCCACATCACCACAGATAAGCCTATCCATGGGCTTGGTCTGTTTCATGTCAAACATCACCGCTTCAATGGCACTTTGTTGGTCGGGCGTTTCATCATAAGCAAAGCCACTGGCAAACAGCTCATAACTTGCCATGTCAATGTCAAAGCTAATGCCCTGTTTGGCATTTCGCCTTGCCTGTACATTCAAAAGCTCCGCCGCCACATCATAAATGTCGGTCAAGGTCTTTTGGCGTGCCTTGTCCCACTTGCCTGAACCAAGTTTTGACAATTGCACCGCCTCTGAATCTGTGCCACTATACCGCCCAATCAACGCAAGATTGGTAATCGGCACATAAACATTGGCATCATCGGCATATTTGATATGGATAAATTCCTGCTCGCCCTCACCCACATCAAGCACAACAAGCCCTTGATACCGCCCAATGCCATAAGATAAATGCACGACAAGCGACCCCTCGATCATCTCGCTCACCGACTTTACCAAAAAGGCTTGCGATAAGGCATTTTGGCGTTTGCGTTTGGTGGTGGCGACCACCCGCCCAAAAATTTGCGTTTCGCTAATAACGCAAAAGCCTTGACCTTGCTCATTTTTTAACCATAATCCACGCTCTATCGGAGCAACGGTTAGGGCAATTTTTTGGGTAAATTTATCCAAATTCGCCAAAAATTCACCAAAATCCGCCACCGTGTCGCTGTCAAGTTTGCCTTTTAATAATTCTAAAATAATCTCACGGCGACCTGCACTTTCACACACCAATAAAATCGGCTCATCACACGCCCCCACAAAGTCCAAAAACTCGCCCAACGGCTCGTCTTTTTGATGATTGATTGGTAAATTGGGAACGGTGTGGGCAGTAAATTGGCGAAATAAGGTCAGTGGATTTTCTTTATTGCCCAATACCGCCCTCGGGTAAGTCTTTAAAGAATGAAAAAATTCATTGCTTGGCAAATACAAATAATCAGGGGGTAGG
>NZ_JAAELD010000312.1 GCF_024227015.1 Moraxella sp. | reverse complement strand
TATAAAAAATATGCCTATTTTTATAAGAAATATCATTGAGTATTAAGCGATTTATCGTTATAATTTGACAAATTTTTTATAGATTAAAAAGGTGTTCTTATGGCACAAGTTATCCCCTTTAACAAACTTGGTAAAGACGATGTTGAAATTGTCGGTGGTAAAAATGCGTCTTTGGGCGAGATGATTAGTAACCTAGCCAATGTTGGCGTGTCTGTGCCAAACGGCTTTGCTACGACCGCAGATGCGTTTAACCGCTTTTTGAACGAAACGGGTTTGCTTGATAAAATCAATGCCGAACTAAAAGGCTTGGACGTTGATGATGTTGAAAAACTTGCCGAAGTGGGGGCAAAAGTGCGTGGCTGGGTCATCGCCCAAGAGCTGCCAAAAGACTTAGAAGACGAGATTCGCACGGCATTTGATACACTTACAGGCGGTCAAGATGTGGCGGTGGCGGTGCGTTCGTCAGCGACTGCCGAAGACTTGCCCGATGCGTCTTTTGCAGGTCAGCAAGAGACCTTCCTTAACATTCGTGGCATTGACAACGTGCTGATTGCCATTAAAGAAGTGTTTGCAAGCCTTTACAACGACCGTGCAATCGCCTACCGTGTCCACAAAGGCTTTGAGCACGCAGGCGTGGCGTTGTCAGCAGGCGTTCAGCGTATGGTACGCTCGGAGACGGGCACGTCTGGCGTGATGTTCACCATTGACACCGAAAGTGGATTTAATGATGTGGTATTTATCACGGCAAGCTATGGCTTGGGCGAAATGGTGGTGCAAGGGGCGGTAAACCCTGATGAGTTTTATTTGTCCAAAAAATTATTGGCGGAAAATCTCCCTGCGGTGGTTCGCCGTAATCTTGGCTCAAAACACATTAAAATGGTCTATGGCGATGAAGGGACGACCAAACGCTCAACCAAAATCGTGGACGTGGAAAAAGGCGACCGTCAGCAGTTCGCCCTAAATACCGATGAGCTAACTCGCCTTGCCAAACAAGCCCTTATCATCGAAAAACACTACGGTTGCCCTATGGATATTGAGTGGGCAAAAGACGGCGATACCAATGAATTATTCATCGTACAAGCTCGCCCCGAGACCGTCAAATCTCGCCAAGACAAAACGAGCATGGAGCGTTATGTCATCAATAGCAAGGGGGCGAAAGTCCTATGCGAAGGGCGTTCTATCGGTCAGCGTGTCGGTGCAGGTAAGGTGCGTATCGTTACTAATCTCAACGAGATGAGTAAAGTTCAAGACGGCGATGTGCTGGTGTCTGACATGACCGACCCCGACTGGGAACCTGTGATGAAGCGTGCCAGTGCGATTATCACGAACCGTGGCGGACGTACTTGCCATGCGGCGATTATCGCTCGTGAGCTTGGCGTACCTGCCATTGTCGGCTGTGGTAACGCCACCGAGCTTTTGACAGACAGTCAAGCGGTAACGGTGTCATGTGCCGAGGGCGATACGGGCTTTATTTATGACGGCATTTTGGACTTTGACGTGCAAAAAAATTCTGTCGCCAGTATGCCTGAGCTTGGCTTTAAGGTTATGATGAACGTGGGTAACCCTGACCGTGCCTTTGACTTTGCCCAAATCCCGAACGAAGGCGTGGGTCTGGCTCGCTTAGAATTTATCATCAACCGCATGATTGGCGTACACCCCAAAGCTCTTTTGAACGTGGACACCTTACCCCAAGAGACCCAAGCCCAAGTGTTTGAGCGTATCGCAGGGTACAACTCGCCTGTGGAGTTTTATATCAACAAACTCATCGAAGGCATTTCAACGCTTGCCGTGGCATTTAAAGATAAGCCTGTCATTGTGCGTATGAGTGATTTTAAATCCAACGAATACGCCAACCTAATCGGCGGTAAGCTGTACGAACCGCACGAAGAAAACCCAATGCTCGGTTTCCGTGGGGCGAGCCGTTATATCTCGGACAATTTCCGTGATTGCTTTGAGCTTGAATGCCGTGCGTTAAAATACGTTCGTGATGACATGGGGCTAACCAACGTAAAAATCATGATTCCGTTTGTGCGTACCACAGGCGAAGCCCGCCAAGTCATTGAATTACTTGAAAAAAATGGGCTAAAACGTGGCGAGAATGGTCTTGAAATCATCATGATGTGCGAATTGCCAACCAATGCCTT
>NZ_JAAELD010000311.1 GCF_024227015.1 Moraxella sp. | reverse complement strand
CTGCCGAAGCAGCTGCTGAGTAATCACCGCATTCAAAAAAAACCTGCCCAACGGCAGGTTTTTTTATTTAGCTTTCTTTCCGCTCAAAATAAAACCCCGAATTAATTCGGGGTTTTATCGATACTAATCTATATAACAAGATTAGTATTTACGTACTGTGCGAACTTGCTCGCGCCATACTTTTTTCTTGTAACGCTTAACAGCAGCGGCTTTTTTGCGCTTACGTTCTTGCGTTGGCTTTTCGAAGAATTCTTTTTTACGAACGTCAGCCAATACACCTGCTTTTTCACACGCGCGCTTGAAGCGACGGATGGCGATATCAACTGGTTCGTTCTCTTTAACCTTAACTAAAGGCATGGGATACTCCTAATAACAAGACAGATGGCATCGATCAGGCTGTGTTATGTTATATAGCGTCACGGTCTTGGGCGTGGGCATCAGCTCAAATCGGGATGGTCATTTTCCGCTGGGCGGATTGTCCAGCCAAAATCAAGCTAAGACAAGCGCAATATTATAAATGATGCACAGACAAAATACAACCAAAATCTGCGCATCATTTGGATAAATTAGAACAATTTATTATTTGCTTTCAGTGGTAGCGGCAGCATCTGTAGCGGCTTTAGCTTCTTCTGCTGTCGCTGCATCTGCTGCAGGAGCAGCTTCAGTAGTAGCTTCAGTAGCTGAATCGGCGGCTGGTGTTGCAGTGGTCGCACCAGATGCTTCAGCAAATGTTGGCTGACCGTGATCGTCGAACTTCACTTCTTCAGCTTTTGGGGCTTTTTCGATGGCGGCAGCTTCTGCTTCTGCTACTTTATCCACTGCATGAACTTTTTCGTGCTTGTCGCCACACGCTGATACAAGAACCGCTGCAGCTAATGCTGCTACCAAAACTTGAACTTTCATAATATCTCCAAATAATATTAAAACACCAAAATCAGGCCAAATATCTAAGCCAAATTAATCACAATTATCCGCTTATTATGCCATAAAATCCCACAATTTTCATAAGAATTAAATCACATATTGAAAATTTTTATTCAAATATACCAACATCAATGCGCGACTACCAAACTTTACAAATTCTTTACCAAAAGATGAGTATAATGTGCCAAATTTTAACCAAAATAACCTTAAAAAATTAACAATTAGGAGTCCCTATGGCTGGTGGTAGTTTATTGATGTTGCTTGATGACATCAGTACCATCCTAGATGACGTGGCAACGATGACTAAACTTGCGACCAAAAAAACCGCAGGTGTCTTGGGTGACGACCTAGCACTGAACGCCCAGCAAGTAACCGGCGTGCGTGCAGATCGTGAGCTTAGTGTCGTCTGGGCGGTGGCAAAAGGCTCATTCGTCAATAAGCTAATCTTGGTACCTGCTGCACTCATCATCAGCGCGGTGGCGGCCTGGTTGATTACGCCGCTTTTGATGATCGGCGGCTTGTTTTTATGCTTTGAAGGCGCTGAGAAGATCGTTCATAAATTCGCACCCCAATTGCTGCCCCATGACCTAGATGATGAAGATGCGCATGTCGAACGCTTGGCAGCGAATGCTGATGAATCAGTGGACTTGGTCGCACTCGAAAAAGAAAAAATCAAAGGCGCCATTCGCACTGACTTCATTCTATCTGCTGAGATTGTCGTTATCTCGCTTGGCGTGATGACTGCCAGCACATTACAAACCAAGGCCCTGGCCTTATCCGCCATCGCCATCTTGATGACAGTGGGTGTTTATGGGCTGGTTGCACTGATCGTAAAAATTGACGACGTCGGTCTAAGCCTCACTCAAAAGCCTGGCGCAGGCAGTCAAAAGCTTGGTCGTGGCTTGCTAGCCTTTGCCCCAAAACTCATGAAATTCTTATCCATCGCAGGCACGCTTGCCATGTTCTTGGTAGGTGGTGGTATCTTGGTTCACGGCATCGACATCCTGCATCATCAAGCCGAAGATCTGGCAGCGCTTTCGGGTGTGTTTGGCGGATTGACCGAAACTGCCTATAACGGCATCGTTGGTCTGTTGGCTGGATTGATCATTCTTGCGCTCTATGTGCTGTTCAAAAAAATGACAGACAAAAACGCTCATTGATTTTAGCTGATAAAAATAACCCCTGACTTAGCAGGGGTTATTTTTATGATTAATAAATTAGCGTCTTTGCTCTATAATGACTGCATCTATGCCATTACTGCTTAATTTTTGTGCAGCAGCACTCACCTCAGCACGGCTCGACATGGGCGCTGAGACCACCTGATAAAAGGTCGCCTGAGTCGCGCTGTCCACACGGCGCAGGACTACCGCATCCACGCCTGCTAGCATGACTTGGGCACGCTTCTCATCTGCCGCTGCTGCATCAGAATAGCTTCTAATCTGCAGAATATAGGTCGTCCCCGCTGGCTTAGTATCTTCGGAGGCTATTGCCGCATCGTCGCTATCATAGGTAGCATCTTCTTCTATAATCTCGATCTTCACTTCTGGTTCGTCTTTGGCTTGAACGACAGCATCAGCACCCACCACTCGGTCGCTATTGGCATTCGATTCTTGAACGCTAACACCCTCAGGCACACTGCGAAAATCCTGCTTAGGCAGAATGTCATAGAACTCATAGTTAATCGGCTCAGAAGATGTGGCCGTAGGAGCGCCTATAGATGCAGAAGCGCCACCAGCATTGGTCTGTGGAACGATGTCATCTTCTGCTTGGATCTGCACAGCTGTCGCACGTCTGTCATCAAAGATGGGCGAACGATAGATCAGCACGGCAATCACCGCGCCAATCGCGATCGCCAAAAGCATCCAAAACAAACTTAAAAGCCCTGAGCTTTTTCGGACTTCGGTTTCTTTATAGACGGCAGACGGTTTTTGTTTATTTATCATGTTAGTTAAAATTTAATGAAATTAAATCCATAAATGCGATATTGTAGCAAGTTTTTTGGATTAAGTGGAAAATTTTACGCGCTTAAGTCAGTAATTTTGGCATGTTTGGCTCAATTCATTCAGTTAAAATTATGCTATAATAGAACAAAGTCAATAATAAAAAAGAGAACCGCCATGATTCTAGCTGTCTCAGAAGAAACCATCACCGCCGCAGGTCTATACATCCTACTGCCGATTTTTATTGCGTTTTTGTTCTTTATTATGTGGGATATCTCCAAAAAATCTAACGCAGGCAAGCAAGGCACCTTTTGGATTTTTGTCGCCTTAGGCATGGGTTTTTTTGGATTCTTGGCAAAAATCGTGATCGAATGGGTGCTTGGCAAATGGTTTATTTAACCATCTGACCCAAGATTCTCATCTTTTTGCGATCATGACAGCGCGTTTTGGTGCAGGATAGCCCTCTACTGTTTTAGTTGGGTCGTCTTTATCCAAAAAGTCCGCCAAAGACTGGTAATCCATCCACGCTGTCGCCCGCTGCTCATCGGTTGAAGTCACATCCACATCCACACAGCGAACATCGCTAAAGCCCGCCTTAGTGAGCCACTTGGTCAAGGCAGGCACGCTTGGTAAGAAGTATACGTTATTCATTTGCGCGTAGCGATCATCTGGTACCAGCACGGTATGCTCATCGCCATCCACCACCAAGGTCTCAAGCACAAGCGTACCGCCCTTTTGAAGCTGACCTTTAAGCTGCTCAAAGTGCTCAAACGGCGATGCGCGATGATACAACACGCCCATACTAAATACCACATCAAATAACCCACTATCAGCAGGTAAGCTCTCAAGCGGCACAGGAATGTAATGCACGGGCAAATCCACACCCATGAAGTGCTTAATCGCCATGAATTGATGATAAAACAGACAAGATGGGTCGATGACAATCACCGATTTGGCGCCATCACCAAGCATTCTAAAGCCGTGATAACCCGAGCCGCCACCCACATCCAAGATCCGTTTATTTTGTAGATCTAAATGCGCCCTCACACGCTCCCACTTAAAGTCCGAACGCCATTCTGTGTCAATGTGAATGCTCTTGTCCTTATCATCAGATGACAAGAAAAATGGACCCTTTCGCCACGGCTTTAGGTTCATCAGCAGGCTTTGCGTTTTTTTAAAATCAGCCATTTGCCAATCTAGTACAGCTTCGACTTTATCGCTCAAATTCGTGCTGATGGTCGGCACTGCCGGCAAACGCTCAATGGCGGACGCATAAAATGGCGCATGCGCATAACGACGTTTATCCTTGATGGCAGATAGCCAGCTGGGCATGGTAGCGATCCACTCGCCTGCTTTTGGGTGATATTTACTCATCTGTATCAGGTGCATATATAGCGCCTGCTCAGCATTAAAAATCGTATTATTCATGATAAATTATTGTTTAAAAGCAATCATCGATACAAAGTTTAAAAACCGAAACCATGTCAAGCTGCGATCAAATCCGGCTTGAGCCAGTCGCTCATGATGCACATCCAAGGTATCGGTAATCAGTACATTCTCCAGAGCGTTACGCTTACCGCTGATCTCAAGCTCACTATAGCCATTGGCACGCTTAAAATCATAATAACGCTCAACCTGCCAAGCATCATCCTGCTCATCGACCAGGTGCGTCTTCTCGGTTAAGATTAGTATGCCGCCTTCATTCAGCGCGTCGTGGCATTTTTGTAGTAGTGACAGACGAACATCAGGTGGCAAAAATTGCAAGGTCAAATTCAGCACAATCATGTCACATGGCTCAAATTCAATCTCGCACACATCCGCTAAGACAAAGCGAATGTCATGATTAGGATAATGCTCACCAAGCACCGATTTGGCACGCTCAATCATCGGCGCTGAGATGTCAATCGCACGAATCTCAATGTCATCGGCATCAAATTTATCCGCTAAAGCAAAACTCACCGCACCCAAAGAACAGCCCAAATCATAAATGCGGCTGATTTTTTTGCCCGATTCATTAATTTGACCGAAAGACAAATGACGCTTGGCAAAAATCGGCAACATCGCAAGCATCTGCCCATAACCTGGCACGCTGCGTCGAATCATGTCAGGAAAACACGCCACCACTTCTTCATCAAAACTAAAGCGTGCGTGCTTGTCTAGCGGCGTGGTAAATATCGTGTCATTGCCTGCGTTAGGCTTGGTATCATCGTTCATGGTTGATTTTGTGATATTTGTCTATATAAACGTGTTATTCTATCATTTTTTGGCAGACTAAGGAAAAATTATGCAACACATCATCTTGGGCGGCGGCTGTTTTTGGTGCACAGAAAGCGTGTTTTTGTCATTAAAAGGGGTGCAATCTGTCGTATCGGGCTATGCAGGCGGCACAGCACAGACCGCAGACTATGAGACGGTCTGCACAGGGCAGACAGGTCATGTTGAAGTCATTGATGTGACTTTTGATGAGAATGTGATTGATCTTTCGGTGATTTTGGATGTGTTTTTTGCCACGCATGACCCCACAACCCCAAACCGTCAAGGCAATGACATCGGCACACAGTACGCCTCGATGATTTTTTATACCGATGGCGCTCAGCTTGATGTGATTCATGACAAGATCAATGCCTTAAAGGCAGATGGCATCGCGGTCGTGACCCAAGTCCGCCCTGCACCCGAATTCTATCAAGCAGAGGATTATCATCAAAATTTCTTCGCCAAAAACCCTGCTCAGTCGTATTGTAATTTTGCCATTCCGCCAAAGCTTGCCAAACTGCGCGCAAATTTTAGCGAATATTTAAAATAACATAGAGAAAAACACACAAATCCACCGTTTGGTGGGTTTTTATTGGCGCAACGCCTAGCTTTCGATGTATTTTTCTGCTTCTTCTAGGTTGACCGTCACAAGGCTTGAGATGCCCGCGGTTGGCATGGTGATGCCTTTTAGCTCATCGGCGATCTGCATGGCAAGCTTATTATGACTGATAAAAATAAACTGCACGCTGTCGGCAAGCTCGTGAATCAAGCTGGTAAAACGTCCCACGTTAGCATCATCAAGCGGCGCATCCACCTCATCAAGCACACAGAACGGCGCAGGATGCTGTTTAAAAATCGCAAAAATCAAACTTAGTGCAGTCAAAGTTTTCTCACCGCCAGAGAGCACCGCCAGACGACTGTTCTTTTTTCCTTTTGGCTGCGCCATCAATACCAATCCTGCTCGCCATTTATCTGCTTTGGTCAGATTCTCATCATCAATCAGCGTAAGGCTCGCCTGACCACCACCGAATACTTTGGTAAATAGCGAATTAAGCTCGGCATTCACAGCATCCAGTGCAGACAAGAATAACGCCTTAGTCTTCTCATCGATGGCAGAGATCGCGTCTTTTAGCTTCGCCATACTCTCTGTGATGTCATTAATCTGGGTATCCATGGGCGACACGCGCTCTTCAAGCTCGGCAAGCTCTTGGGCGGCCGCAAGGTTCACCGCGCCCAGCTTGGCGATGTCTGCCTTGATGGCATCGATACGAGCGGTGTTGTCCTTGAATTTTGGTGTTTTGGCTCGAAAATCTGCCAACGCCGAAGGCAAATTAAAGCCTTCATCGATGCGCATCATCTCATCACCTAAGTCATTCAAACGGCTCTCGCCCACCGCAGTATCTGCTGTGATCTGTGCAGCTTCTGTCTGAGCCTTAGCAAAATTCGTGTGTGCCTCGGTCAAGTTCTCTTGTAGTTTTACCTGCATGAGCTGCAGCGCCTTGGCGGCCGCCTCATGTTCTTCGCTGATGATCTTAAGCGCGACGGTCTGAGCTTTGGCGTCTTTGAATGCCGTCTCAAGCTGTGGCAGCTTGGCGGTGAGATTTTTTTCGTTGTCTTTGACGACTTGGATGTCAGTCTCAGCTTGACTCAAGTTTTTTTGGGCAAGTTCAAGCAGTCTTTGAGTGTGAGTGAGTGCTTGGGTAAGCGTGCTGTTTTTTAGCTGAAGCCCCTGATGCTCATCCGACAATGCCTTAACCTGAGCGTTTAATTCATCCATGCTTTTGGTCATGGCCATCATCGTATTTTGTGCTGCCTCAAAACGCGGCAGATGCTCGCTCAACTGCTGAATGCTGTCAGCTATTTGGCTTTCTAACGCCTTAAGCTCGCCTCCGATCTCTTCTTTTTCTTCATCCAGAGCGGCTTTATTCTTAGCAAAATTCTCTCGCTTGATGGCATCGGTTTGAATTTTGGCCTGTAATGTCATATGTGCCTGCTGCGCCTTATGGAGATTTGAGAGCACGGCTGTCATCTGAGCATTTTTCTCATCTTGGGCGATTTTAAGTACTTCAAGCTGAGCGGTATGAGTTTTTAATATTTTTTCGCTTTGCTCCAGCTCATCTTCTAACGCGCCCAGCTCATCTTCTAGCTGACCCAGACGCTTGCTGTGTTCGGCTTTTTGACTAAGTAGCGACGACTCCGCGCCAAAGCTTGAGCCATGAATCATGCCAAACGAGCCAATCAGCCAGCCTGTCTTGGTCAAGATTAATCGACCATCTGTGATCTGATCGCTCAGCCGAGATAAAGCCTGCTCGCCAAGCTCTTCATCCAGCAGATAGCAAGCATCGAACAGCTTTAATCTTGGCGCATCGAACAGCTGCCCAAAAGCGATGAGACTGCCATCATTCACGCCATAGCCGCCACCCGCCTTAAAGATGGCTCGGCTCGCTTGTTTGTCCTTGACGCTCGGCGCTGCCAAAGCTGCCTTTAATGCCAAATCATCAAAAATCTTGGCATCCATCCAAAAACCCAAGAATCCATCCAACACCCCAGCAAAGCTCTCGCCCTGACGACTCAGGCGTACCACGTCTTTTAGACGAGTCAGATGCGAAAAATCATCGGTATTGGTTGATGCCTCTTCTGCCTTTGGTTTGGCGTGTACCATCTTATGCAGGATGTCATATTCGCTCGCCAAGGCGGTATGGCGCTTCTCAAGGGCAGCGTGTGATGCTTGTAATGACTGAACCGTCTTGGTTAGTTCGTTAAGCTTATCTTTATCATCATCGTCCGCCAAAGATTCTTGGCGTAGGCTTAGCGTCTTAATCTCGCCTGCCAAACGGGTCAATTCATCAGTATCAGCACTATTTTCTTTGCCAATAGACTCAAAAGACAGCACCAGCTCATTATGTTTTTTTATCCATTTTTCGCGATTGGCCAGCACGCGGCTTTTTTGAGATTCAGCAAGTTTTTGGGCATTTTCTAGGGTGTTTTTTTGAGCTTGAAGCGTATTTACATCATCTCGGATGCTTTGCCAATTGCCTTGAAGCTGATTCAGTTCAGCTTGTTTTTGGGTAAGTTGATCGCCCAGTGTCTTTAATGATGGCTCAATGTTTGCACGCTCTTCGTTTAGCTTGGTCAGTTCTTTTGTGGCGTGTGCGATGCCATCTAGCGCTTCGGTTTTGATGAGCGTTAGCCTTTGGATTTTATCATCAGCTTGGCTAAGTTCTTGATTTAATGTATAAAAATTATGCTGAGCTGTTTGCTCCGCCATCTGCGCATTATGATATTTATCACGTGCATCATCCTTTAGCCACTGCCCTTCGGCAACCTTATTGGACAGACGTTCAAGCTCCACTTTGGCTTTATTTACCACAGTTTCAAGCGCGCTTAGGGTCTCTGATGAGCTGACCTGCTGGGTTTTTTTGTGTTCGTGATATTGCCACGCCTCAAAGATACGCTTTAGCAGGTCTTCTTTGTTAATTTTGGCAAGCTCATCGGACAGCTCTTGATATCTTTTGGCGGATTCGGCTTGGCGCATGAGCGTGCGCTGTTGTTTTTTTAATTCGCCCTGTAGGTCGGAGAGGCGTTCCAAGTTATCACGGGCTTCGTCGAGCTTTTTTTGAGTTTCGTCACGGCGCGCCTGATAACGAGAAACACCCGCCCCCTCCTCGATGAACGAACGCAGCTCCATCGGGCTAGAATCCACGATTCGCCCAATCATGCCCTGCTCGATCACCGCATAACTTCGCGCACCCAGACCCGTACCCAAGAACACATCCACCACATCACGGCGACGCACTCGCTGACCGTTGATGAAGTAATCAGATTTGCCGTCTTTGGTCACTTGACGGCGCAGGGTCAATTCTTGATACAGGTTCAGCGCATGACGAATGCCGCTGCTCTCATCCTGAGTATGTTCAAAGGTCAGCTCCACACTCGCCAAAGATTTGCCCGCTCGTCCCTCCACCCCAGCAAAGATCACATCACTCATCGCCCCGCCGCGAAGTTGCTTGGCGCTCGTTTCACCCAGCACCCAGCGAATCGCGTCAATCACGTTCGACTTACCACAGCCATTCGGCCCGACAATGGCGGTGATGTCATGCTTAAAGGTAAAAGTGGTGGGATTGGCAAAGGATTTAAAGCCGGCGAGTTTTAGGGATTTTAGGCGCATGATTTGGCAGTTTTTGGGATAATAAGAAACAAAAGATGGCTATTATAACAAATTTTGAATGTCGTTTTGTGCAATCTGTGTGGTTTTCTTGGGTTCTAATAATCAACCAACATGTATTAAAATTAAAATGAAAAGACTGAATTTAAATTTGCGATAAAAAAGCCTTGATTAACATCAAGGCTTTTGGCATATTCAGCGCAAATCAGCCTGAAAAAGCACCCCAGAACAATTGACACCCCACCACAATGAGCAAACAAGCAAAGGCTTTTTTGAGTGTGGCGGCAGGCATTTTGTGAGCGATTTTTGCCCCAAGTTTGGCAGTGATGAAGCTTGCCACGCTAATGGCAACAAAGGCAGGCAAATGCACAAAGCCAATCAGTCCCGCCACAGGCTCGCTCATGTTTGCCACATGACTTCGCCCAAATATCATAAATCCAAGCGCCCCAGCAATGGCAATTGGCAGACCACACGCCGCACTGGTGCCGACCGCTTGTTTCATCGGCAAACCTGCGTGCGTAAGATACGGTACATTCAAGCTACCACCGCCAATCCCAAAAATCGCCGAAGCCATGCCAATGACACCGCCCGCCACGCTTTGACTCATTGGCTTGGGTAGAGGCTTAATGTTCTCATCCGCCTTTTTCATGAACATCTGAATAGACATGATGATGGCGAACACACCAATCAGACCTTGTAAATAATCCCCTTGAATCAGTGTTGCCACCCACGCCCCAAACAGCGAACCAATCACCAAACCATAAGTCAAGTTTTTAAAGACGTCCCAGCGCACACCGCCTTTTTTGTTGTGGGCAGTTAGCGAGCTGATAGACGTGATGATGATGGTCGCGAGCGCCGTCCCCACCGACACATGTGGGATAATCTCACTAGGGAAACCATATGCCGACAAAATCCACACCAACGCAGGCACGATGATCAGACCACCGCCCACACCAAACAGCCCTGCGCACACACCTGCAAACGCTCCTGCGACCACAAACCATAGATACATCATAATGACACACTCATCAATTAATAAAATTGTGCTATTATAGCTTAATTTTACCCATTTTAAAAAACCAAAATTATGGCTTTTGTTACATCTACGCATCACACCCATTTTGACACGACAGACAGCACGAACACCCAGCTTATCCATGCCATCATAGACGGCGCGCACCCCCACACCGCCCCCCACCTATACACGGCAAGCCATCAGACGGCAGGGCGTGGACAGCATGGGCGGACATGGGTGAGTGGTGCGGACAATGTGTTTTTGTCTTTATATGTTCCGATTGGGCAGGGGCGATTTGACTTATATCAATTATCGGGCTTATTGTCATTGGCGGTCGGCTATCAACTTGCCCAATTAAAAATCATTCAAATCATCAATCAAACTCGCACCGAAAATAACTTACCCCCCATTGGCGTAAAATGGGCAAATGACGTGGGTTTTTATGATGATAAAGCAGGATTTTTTAAAAAATTGGCTGGTATTTTAATTGAACCTGTTTTTAAAAAATTGGATAAAAATACGCTTGTGGGCGTGGTGATTGGCGTGGGGCTAAATGTCAATAATTCGCCTATGATAAAAGACGGTCTTTATCAAGCGACTTGTTTAAAAGAATTATCCGACATAAAAACAACCGCCCAAGATTTATATATCCCAATGGCAAATGCAATCTTTCAAGCGGTAGAGATTTGCAATCATTGCAAAGAACCCATGTATCTGCAAAATTTTATTGATAAATTTAACGCCAATCATCTTTTGACCGACAAACTTATTCATATTTTTATG
>NZ_JAAELD010000310.1 GCF_024227015.1 Moraxella sp. | reverse complement strand
TAAAATATGCCCGCAAAGCTGTGCATGACGGTCTTGCACACTCACAAAGCCGTCTTGAAAATGGGGCAAGGATTGCACTTTTTGCGAAGTGGTCAGCTTAATCACACGCTCATCTGCCACGCCAAGCGGTAGGATTTCGTGAGCGATATTGGCAGAATTTAGCAGATTGGCATAATATGTAAGCGTGCTAAATTTGCCATTCACACGCAAAAATATCGGAGCAGGCTTTCGCAAATTTTGCCCCAAACTTTCATAATACTCGCCCCAATCTTGCTTGAATTCTTTGGCAAGCCAATTAGGCAGGCTGTGATTTTTATTGACCTTTTTGGCGAATTTTTCTTTTTTGTCCGCCACTTTTCGTAATATGGCGTTAATGAGTCCCACGCCATAATTTTTATTTAACGATTTGACCGCATTTAATGTTTCGTTGATAATGGCATAATCGGGCGTGTTCATATATAAAAGTTCGTACAAACCCATATTTAACGCACAAGTAATGCCAATATCGGTTGGGGGCTGTTTTATCAAACTCTCGCCAATGCGACTAATGGCGTGCCAATGGCGAAGCGTGCCTAATAATAATTCGTGGGCGAAGCCTTTTTCATTATCTTTGACGGCAGTTAATAAATCGTCCAATAATAATGCCAAGGACTGCCCTTGATTGATTTTTTCAAGGGTTAAAATAATATTGGCTCGGACGGGTAAATTTTTATTCATCATTTTTATTTAATCGCAACATCGTTTAATACAACTAAAAAGCCACTTTCTGCCACTTCATCGGGCATAAATTCTTTGGCTTATGGGATTGGAGTTTTATGATAACTGATAGGGTATAATACGCCATTGTCTCTTTTTTCATATTGACACTTTATCCCATAAATCTCAATCACTTTACCTGCAATCACCAAATCAGTATCATCGTGAGCTTCATAGTAATAATCCGCTTGAACTAAAAAATCATTATTAGATTTTACGCAATCCCATTGAACCATATCGCCTATTTTAAACGGCTCACCACAACAGTCCATTTGCCAGCCGTCATAATATACACTGATTGCATTCATCTCATTACCCAATCAAAAACTTGTCCATCTTTTAATTTATCGCCCACCGCAATTTGTTCGGCAGTCAAAGGCTTACCCCCTGCCCATTGCATTTTTGTGATATTTATCAAATGCTTATCGCCATTTTCATCAGCACCGCACGCCACCAGCACCGCCTTTCGCCCCACACTCACAATCTTACCTGCCGTCTCGGTCGTGGTTTGGTCAGGCTTTATGGGCGTGCATTCTAGCACCTTGATACGCTCACCATTTAAAAAAGCAAACGCATTTAACGCACGGATTTGGCGGTTGATATGGTAGGCAGAATTTTGCCAGTTAATTTGCCCTTCATCGGTGCTTACTTTTTCAGCATAATTGGCAAGACTGTCGTCTTGTGGCTCGGCACTGGCTTGAAAAGTCGCCAACTCTTTTAGCACGGTTATCATCGCCACACCGCCCAAATCCGCCAATTTGTCATGAAGCGTTTGGGTCGTGTCGGTGTCGGTAATGTCGCAAGGGAGCTTGTAGAGCATATCGCCCGTGTCAAGCCCTTGATTCATCTGCATTATCGTAATGCCCGTGGTCGTATCGCCTGCCAAAATTGAGCGATGAATGGGAGCCGCCCCACGCCACCTAGGCAGTAGCGAGCCGTGAATGTTTAGGCAACCATAGGTCGGGGTATTTAGCACGCCAAGCGGCAAAATCAAACCGTACGCACAAACAATCATCACATCAGGGCGATAATTGGCAAGTGTTTCACGTGAAACCTGTCCGTTTTCATGCTTTAAGCTAAAACTTATCGGCTGTTCCACAGGGATATTGTGGGCGACTGCCAATTCTTTAACAGGACTGGCGGTTAATTTTTGCCCACGTCCAGCTTTCCTATCAGGCTGAGTATAGACCGCCACAATGTCAAGATTTAGCTCGTCTTGGCGGTCAATTAGGGCTTGCAAGGCGATTTTGGCAAATTCTGGTGTACCTGCGAAAATTACTCTTAATTTATTGTTCATTTTTTGCCTTTATGTATGCTGGGTAATTACCCAATGATAGATTGGACAACTGTCGATTTTTATTTAAAAAACCCACTTTTTATCAACAACTCTTCGGTAATGTTGCTTTGTGGCGTGTCGGTTTTTGCTCCGATAAGTCGCTCCAAATACCGTGCCACCAAATCCACTTCTATATTCACCTCTCGCCCCACTGTCCAATGCCGTGCGATATTAGTCATCTCGGCAGTGTGCGGAATGATATTTAGGCAGACGATATTTTCAGACGGTTTTATGCGGTTGGTCGTCAGACTAATGCCGTCCACCGTGATTGAGCCTTTGTCAGCGGTGTATTTCATCAGATCGATCGGTAGGGCGACTTCGATATAGACCGATCGTGCGTCTTTGGCGATTTTGGCGATTTTACCCACGCCGTCCACATGACCTGCCACGATATGCCCGCCAAAACGTGTGGTTGGGAGCATGGCTTTTTCTAGGTTGAGCGTGTCGCCTACTTTCCAGACATTTAGGGCAGAAATGGCTAATGTTTCACGTGAAACATCTACCGCATAGCTGTTGCCGTCTATCGCCACCACCGTCAAGCAAATGCCGTTGGACGCAATGGAGTCGCCCAATTTGACATCGCCAAAATCCAAATCAGGGGCAGTAATCGTCAATCGTACATCGCCTCCCGTGGGCGTAATGGCGGTCAGCGTGCCTGTCGTCTCTATGATACCTGTGAACATACTTTGTCTCTACATTCTATTTCTTAGATTATTAATAATATTTAATATAAATATTTAATTGATATAACTCATCAAATTATTTAATCACAAAGCCATCAGATTATCGAACTACACTGATGATAAAAAGACTGTGGATAACATTTAAATACTTAGATAATTGGGCAATTATATTGTAAAGACAATAAAAGTTATCCACAAACAAATATTGAATAAATAGTAATCACCACTAGATCAATGTTTCACATGGAACATTAGTAAAATCATATATTTATTGAAAATAATGAGATAAATATATGATTAATTTAATAAAGTTATCCACAAGGATATTTATCCGTGTATTTGGTAAAAACCATGATTCAAATCATCTATTTTAGTCTGTGGATAACTTATGCCCCTTACTGCTTAGATCATATCTTTTGGAATACTAATTTTAGATCACTACCGATTTTTTGATACTCTATTAAATTAAATCTTTTTTGTGATGCTAATGTTTCCAACGTAAATTCAAAAGCTGTTTTTGCGGTGTTGCCTAAAATACAAGGTGCTTGATAGATAATAAGTTCATCTACCAGCCCTTTGTCAATAAAAGCGCCTGCCAATACACTTCCTGACTCTACCAGAACATCATGGCACTGATGCTGGTTTACCAATACATCAAGCAACGTCTCAAGGTCGTCTCGCCACAACAGGGTATTTTTATCTTTAAATACTTGATAATGATCGCAATAATCAAGTTTGGAACTTCTATCAACGACCACTATCTTGGGCTGAATTATCTCATCTACAGCAATCCCCAGCATCTTGGAGCGCACATTTAAAGATGGATCATCTGCGATAACTGTACCAGAACCTGTGATGATGGCACCACTTTTTGCACGGAGTTTTTGAACATCTTCTCGCGCTTCTACACCAGTAATCCATTTAGATTCACCGCCACTCATGGCAATTTTACCATCTAGGCTCATTGCCATTTTTAAGCGTACATAAGGTTTCTTAGTTGCCATGGCGGTCAAGAAGCCTTTATTTAATGCTTTAGCTTCATCTTCACACACACCAACCGTAACTAAAATACCTGCTTGTGTAAGTCTCTTGATGCCATTACCAGATACGAGAGGGTTAGCGTCTAGAGTAGCGACAACCACGCGCGCTACCTTAGCTTTTACCAATGCTTCAGCACACGGCGGTGTTCTACCAGTGTGACTGCAGGGTTCTAATGTCACATAAGCTGTCGCTCCTGAGACATCGATACCTTTAGATTCCACATCTCTTAGTGCATAAACTTCGGCATGCGGCATGCCAGCCTTAGGATGAAAACCCGTTCCAATTATTAAATTATCCTTAACAATAACGCAGCCTACTGCAGGATTTGGTTTTGTAGTAAAACTACCTTTTTTCGCCTCTGCAATGGCAAGATTCATATAATACACATCTTCAGAAGTGTAATTTTTATCGTAAGATAACTGGGTCATGAAGCTATTTCCCCATAACTTCTACACCAGCATGAATACTGGCAAGCTCAGCTTGAAATGCCGCAATGTCTTGAAAATCTCGATAAATACTGGCAAATCTCACATAAGCCACATCATCCAAACCTTTCAACTCAGACATGACCACTTCGCCCACCATCTTACTAGAGATCTCACGCTCACCCATGTTACGTAGCTTATGTTCGACACGCCCAATGGTGGCATCAATCTCATCGCTGGTGACAGGGCGTTTTTGTAATGGCAGTGAAATAGAACGCCTTAATTTGTTCTGATCATAAGGTTCGATGCGACCATTCGCCTTAATGATGCGCGGCATGACAACCTCCACCACTTCAAAGGTGGTAAACCTCTCACCACATTCTGTGCATTGGCGACGTCTACGCACTTGAGCGCCTTCGGCCGCCAGCCTAGAATCGATCACCTTGGTGTCTAGCGCATTACAATAAGGGCAATACATCCATCACTCCTTTATTATCCGATTGCATTACTTACCAATACAAAAACTGGAAAAAATCTTACCAAGCAGCTCATCGGCGCTCATCTGACCTGTAATCTCGCCTAGCGCCTGCTGTGATGACCTTAAACTCTCCGCTACCAATTCACCGGCAAAGTATACTGTCAGCTGCTCTTTAGCTTCGATAATATGAGCCTTGGCGCGTTTTAGCGCATCAATATGGCGCGTACGGGCAATTAGGCTGTTTTCTGGTGGGTGAAAACCAACTTTTTGCTTCAAATATTCAATCAAATGATCGATACCTTCACCAGTTTCACATGAAACATTGATTAAGTTCTCATATAAGACATTAGTAGCGTCTGTTTCACGTGAAACATTGTTCAATAAATCAGATTTATTTGCCACCATGATGAGCTTCTTATTTAAAGTCTCAAAATCTTCTGCCTCGAACAGCGATTTTGCGAGCGCCACGGGATCATTCTCCGCGGTCACGTCGTACACCATCAAGAGAATATCAGCGCGATGAATGGCTTCTTTGGCGCGGTGAATACCAATCTGCTCCACTTTATCATCGGTTTGTCTAAGTCCTGCAGTATCTGTCAAATGTACAGTAAGTCCGTCTAAATTTAACTGCTCTTCTAAGGTATCACGAGTTGTCCCCGCAATGTCGGTTACGATTGCGCGCTCAGTACCCGCCAGTCGATTCAAGAGACTTGATTTACCCGCATTAGGCTTACCTGCCAGCACCACATGTACACCATCACGAAGCAGCTGTCCTTGATGGGCTGTGGCCAAAATCTCATCCAATTTCGCCAAAATCTCGTCAATCTTAGCTTTAATCACGCCATCTGATAAGAAATCCACATCTTCTTCATCTGGAAAATCAATGCTCGCTTCAACGTATAATCGCAGGTTGGTTAATTTATCCAGCAGGTCATTGATTTTATTAGAAAATTCACCCGACAAAGAACGAATAGCGCTGGTAGCTTGGGCAATGCTGGTTGCACTAATGGCATCACTGATCGCCTCAGCTTGCACAAGGTCAATCTTATCATTATCAAAGGCACGCATGGAAAATTCACCAGCAGTTGCCTGACGTGCACCGAGCTCAAAACAGCGTGCAAGAAGAAGATTTTGAAGCACAACACCGCCATGCCCCTGAATCTCTACCACATCCTCACCAGTAAAAGAATGCGGCGCCTTAAAATAAATCACCACCCCTTCATCAATCACACCTGTATCACCCATGAACTTAGTAAAATGCGCATGACGTGGCGTCAAAGATGTCTTTTGGCTGATCTTACAACCGATCTCATAAGCATCTTTGCCTGATAAGCGAATGACACCAACACCGCCTTGACCAATGGGGGTGGCGATGGCTGCAATCGTAGGGTTTTGAATGATTTGGGTGATAGTCATAAATTTACTAAAATTATTTTTTGATAACCTTTTATTGTAGCACTTTTGGCAGAAAAGTTATAGAACAATCTACTACTTAACAAGTCGCTTTACAATATCGACAAATTCCACCCAACAAAAAATCCCGCCAACTTGACGGGATTTTTTTGGGTTTAATGGGATAGTTATGCGCGTGCCTGCATTTGTTTTTCAACACGCTTATTTACCCAGTGCTGATGCGCCATGCTGAACAAGTTGTTCACTGTCCAATAAAGCACCAAACCTGCTGGGAAGAACAGCATGAACACTGCAAACACAAGCGGCATGATCTTCATCATCTTGGCCTGCATCGGATCTGTCGGCTGCGGGTTTAGTAGCTGCTGAACGAACATGGTGCCCGCCATGATGATTGGTAAAATAAACCAAGGATCCATCGCAGACAAGTCTTTAATCCATAGAATCCAAGGCGCGTGACGAAGCTCAACACTCTCAACCAAGCACCAATATAGCCCAAGGAAAATCGGCATCTGAATCAGAATTGGCAAACAGCCGGCCATCGGATTTACTTTCTCATCACGATAAAGCTGCATCATCTCTTGGCTCATCGCCATGCGGTCATCGCCGTGCTTGTCTTTAAGCGCTTGTAGCTTTGGTGCAATGGCACGCATTTTTGCCATAGACATGTAGCTCTTATTAGATAACCAGAACAGTGCGATTTTAACCAATATTGTCAAACCAACAATCGCCCAACCCCAGTTTCCAAGGATCTTATACAGTGCTTCTAGCACCATAAATAACGGCTTAGAAATCGGCCAAAACACACCATAATCGACAGTTTTTTCAAGTCCGGTCGCTACAGGTTCTAGCTCTTTTTGAACTTTAGGACCTGCGTATAGCGTCGCATCTAGCGTGATTTGTTTACCAGCAGCCACATTAACCACAGGGCTGTTAAAACCGATAAAGTGATCATTACCAATGGTGCGGCTGTAGAAGTGACCATCAAACTCGCCTGGCGTCCACGCTGACACGAAATAGTGCTGGATGATCGCCACCCAACCATCACGACTTATGACGTTAAGCTCGCCGTCATTGAAGTTGCCAAATTTTAATTTGTTATAAGGATCATCGGGCGTACCCCAAGCACCACCTAGGTAGGTCGCCATGCGCATCATGCCTTTATCTTCAACACCAGGATCAACACTGTTGTCACGCTTTAGCTGTGCATACATCTGACCCTGCCAAGCAGCAGCAGAGGTGTTATTGATGTTATAGCTTAGATTAATTGGGTATTCACCCGCCTTAAAGGTATAGGTCTTGGTGATGGTTACGCCATCTTTTTGGTGTACCAAAGGCACTTGTAGCGTACCTGCGCCATTTAATTCATAGCTGCTGCGTGGGCTGGTATAAGTAGCACGACCTTCAGCGGTATCGATGCCATTTTGACCAATCAGACCTGACTGCGCCACATAAGTATGTCCGGCATCGCTCTCAAGCAATACAAAACTCTCAGCGCTATCAAGCGTCGCGTCGTACTGTTTTAGTGCCGCATAAACGATATCGC
>NZ_JAAELD010000309.1 GCF_024227015.1 Moraxella sp. | reverse complement strand
GAAACACGGCGTTTATGAGTGATCTCTGATAAGGGGTTGTTTTGATCCATAAACTGTGACAGCTGACTTGAACCAAAGAACTCTTTGATAGAAGCCACCACAGGTTTGGAGTTAATTAAGTCTTGGGGCGATAGGTTGTCAGATTCGGCATTGGTTAGACGCTCTTTAACCGCGCGCTCTACACGAGCCAAACCAATACGGAATTGGTTTTCGGTCATCTCGCCCACGCTACGGATACGGCGATTGCCCAAATGGTCGATGTCGTCTACTTCGCCACGACCATTGCGAATCTCAATCAACTCCTTAACCACGTCAATGATGTCATCTTTAGACAACACGCCCTGCTGACGCTGAATCTCGATGTCGTCAGACTCTACAAATTCACGACCCAAACGGCGGTTAAATTTCATGCGTCCGACATTGGATAAGTCATAACGCTCTTGACCAAAGAACATACCTTCAAACAGTTTTTCTGCCGTTTCAAGGGTTGGTGGCTCACCTGGACGCATCACTTTATAAATTTCAATCAATGCTTCTTCACGACTGGTGACTACATCGGCACGCAAAGTATCAGCGATATACGCCCCATGATCGATGTCATTGGTAAACAAGATCTTAAATTGCTTGATGTCTTTTTCTAGCAACTTAATCAATAATTCATGAGTAATTAGCGTGTTGGCACGAGCAATCACTTCTTCGCCAGCCACGATGTCTTCTGCCAAGATACGCTCGTATAGATACTCATCAGGCACCGCCAAAGTAGTCATGCCTGTGGCTTGGATTTCTTTGATGCGACGGCTGTTAATGCGTTTGCCTTGCTCAACGATGACCTTACCATCAGGAGCAACAATATCAAACTGTGCCATCTCGCCCATCAGACGCTCAGGCACCAGCTCCACTTCAAAAGACTCCGCCCCTCTAACCACGTCCGTGGTTTCAAAGAACGTATGTAAAATGTCCGTGGTATCCATACCAATAGCGCGCAAAATAATGGTCGCAAGTAGTTTGCGGCGACGGTCAATACGTGCATATACTAAGTCTTTTACGTCAAATTCAAAGTCAAGCCATGAACCACGGTAAGGAATGATGCGAGCGTTATACAACACTTTACCACTAGAGT
>NZ_JAAELD010000308.1 GCF_024227015.1 Moraxella sp. | reverse complement strand
TACCGGTTTGGAATAAGCCATTGGCGCCGACCAGCTCATCTTTGTGCATGGCTTCTGGGAGGTAGCCGTATTAAATGAGTACAAAAAAAGTTGATTGCGTTCCCATCAGGAACAACGCCACGAATAACAACCAATAAAGCTCAAACCAAAACCCAATCGCCGCCAACGTCATGATGCAGATTTCTAGTAGTTTGACGCCTTGGGTGAGTTTGGATTTTTCATATTTGTCCGCAATTTGTCCCGCCAACGCCGAGAATAGGAAGTATGGCAAAATAAACAGCAATGCCGCCAAATTATTCAGCAGGCTAATCTCCATGCCCATCTTGGCAGCCGCGACATAAGTCAAAATTAAAATCAATGCCTGCTTAAAAACGTTATCGTTAAATGCGCCCAAAAACTGCGTAAAAAACATGGCGCTAAAACGGCGATGCTTAAATAGAGAAAATTGCGAAGCCATAGAATAAATGATTGTTAATATTGATTGGTTTGTTATAATAGCAGGTATTTTTATTTTAAGCTTTAATTTTTAAGAAATTTTTACATCTTTTTGATGTTTATGGCGACAATAAAAAACCACGATTTCAAAATCAAAAGGGCTACATGATGGCGATGGCAGACATCGGACGACCGAGCGTGAACCGCATAAAATCTGTGCGTACGGCAATATCTGTGTCAGTACTGATGGCATTGTCGTCTTATGCGTCGGCACAAGTTGCTATCCCTGAACAACCAGCCAATCCAAATCAGGGCGCGAATACTAATGGTGTAGCAGTTAATGCATCAGATGAGCAATTGGGCAATCAATCCAATGACAAGTCTACCGCACCGACTCTCATCGATCAAAAAACCATCGAATCTGCACAGCTTATCGCAGAAGTGCCGCTCTATACACCCGCCCAGATCGAGGCAAGACTACAAGAAGTTACCCGGCAAAATACCCTGATGGCGCAGTCGTCAGATACTACTCTAATCTCAAGAATTGATCAAGAAAGTACGCCGATGGGGCTTGATGTCACTGCCATCACCAAGATTCCAACGCCTGATACGCTGCAGACGCTAGGCATTAACGAGGAGGGTGAGCGCACCGAAGGCATCGACCCAACGGCATACATCCCAGAATATGAATATGTCGAGAGCGATGGTGCTACCGAGGTGGTGGTTGAAGAGGAAGGAATCAAGCGCCCGAATGTCGCCAAACGTCTGTATAATCGGTTGTTCAATGATGGCGTGGAAGCGGTGGCGCGCGTTGAGGCAGAGTTTTATCAAAATAACATGCCTGGCATTGGTGCTAATGAATCGCGAACCAAAGTCACCAAAATTGACAAGTCTACTCTAAAGCAAGAACCCTTTGCCAACATCAAGGCTGCACTAGAGGACATCACTGCTGAGAGTATTACAGACTTTAATAGCGCATTGCCGCGACTTCGTCAGACGGCGGATTCGGCAGCGCGCGCGGTGGGTTATTATGATGTGGACATGCAGATCACCAAGGTTGGTG
>NZ_JAAELD010000307.1 GCF_024227015.1 Moraxella sp. | reverse complement strand
GAAGGCGAGAGCATTCCGTCTGCCACGCAAATTTATCCAAATGCCAACTGGTATGAGCGTGAAGTGTGGGATATGTTTGGCGTGGTGTTTGACGGACATCCGCACCTGACTCGGATTTTACTGCCAAAATACTGGGAAGGACACCCACTGCGTAAAGAATATCACGCTCGGGCGACTGAGTTTACGCCGTATTTTTTGAACACCGCCAAACAGCAGTTTGAACAAGAAAACTTACGCTTTGTCCCCGAAGAGTGGGGCATGAAACGCTCGGGGCGTGATGAAGATTTTATGTTCCTAAACATTGGTCCCAACCACCCGTCCGCACACGGGGCGTTTCGTCTGGTGTTACAGCTGGACGGCGAAGAGATTGTGGACTGTATCCCTGATATTGGCTATCATCATCGTGGGGCGGAGAAAATGGCAGAACGCCAAACGTGGCATTCGTTCATTCCCTATACCGACCGCATTGACTATCTGGGCGGTGTGATGAATGAGTTGCCGTATATTATGGCGGTTGAGAAATTGGCTGACATTACCACGCCTGACCGTGCCAACGTCATTCGCATTATGATGAGTGAGTTTTTTAGGATTACCAATAACTTGCTTTATTGGGGGACGTTTATCCAGGACGCTGGCGGTATGACCCCTGTGTTTTATATGTTTGCCGACCGTCAAAAGGCGTATGATGTCATTGAAGCGGTAACGGGCTATCGTATGCACCCTGCGTGGTTTAGGATTGGCGGTACGGCTCACGATTTGCCAAATGGTTGGGAGCGTTTGGTGCGTGAGTTTTTGGATTGGATGCCAAAACGTCTTGATGAATACTACAAAGCAACGATGACCAACACCGTGCTAAAAGGACGTACGCAAAATGTCGCCCAATACAATGCCAAACAAGCCCTAGCGTGGGGCGTAACGGGGGCAGGACTTCGTGCCACGGGCATTGATTTTGATTTGCGTAAGGCTCGTCCGTATTTGGGCTATGAGAATTTTGACTTTGAAATTCCTGTGTTTTATAACGGCGATGCCTATGATAGATGTTTGGTAAAAATTGAAGAGATTCGCCAATCACTGCGTATCATTGAGCAATGCCTAAATAATATGCCAAGTGGAGCGTATAAAGCCGAACACCCGCTTGCCGTGCCACCGCCAAAAGACCGCACCTTACAAGACATTGAAACGCTCATCAACCACTTTGTGTCGGTGTCGTGGGGGCCTGTCATGCCATCAGGGGAGAGTGCCTGTATGGTAGAAGGCGTAAAAGGGCTAAACAGCTATTATGTAACGAGCGACAATTCAACGATGAGCTATCGCACTCGCATTCGTACGCCAACCTTTGCTCATTTGCAACAAATGCCGAGTGTGATTAACGGCTCTTTGGTGTCGGATGCGATTATTTATTTGGCAAGTATTGATATTGTGATGGCGGATTGTGATAGGTAAGAGTTAGGCGAAGGGATCGCCACCGCCCAAGGGATTGGGCTGGAAAATTCAGCCCAATTTATAAAATTTAATTTGTTGTTTTTGGTAAAGGTTATTAAATTGATAAAACTTACAAAGCCTAACTTTTATCAATTTAATAAATAAAACCAAAACCGCAAGCTGACGCTAGCACAGGTAACTTTATGAAAATAGTAACCGACAAAACCCCCAAAGTGGACATTCACGCCATTTTAACGCCCCAAGAAATTGACGGCATTCATCATCACATTCATCACTACCCACAACCAAGGGCGGCGGTGCTTGATGCCCTAAAACTCGTCCAAAAGCGTAATGGCTGGGTGGACGATGCCCAAGTCCACGCCATAGCCCATATGCTGTCTATGCCTGTGGCGGACGTAGAAGGTGTGGCGACATTTTTTAACCGAATTTATCGGATGCCAGTCGGTCGCCATGTGATTTTGATTTGTGATTCTATCGCTTGCTATCTGAACGGCTATGAGGCATTAGCGGACGCTTTTAAGCGTGAGCTTGGCATTGATTATGGACAAACCACAAAAGACGGTCGCTTTACCCTACTGCCCATTTGCTGTCTTGGCAACTGCGACAAGGGGGCGAGCGTGCTGATTGATGAGGATACTTATGGGCCGGTGTTGCCGTCTGAGGTCGGTCTATTGTTGGAGCAATACGCATGAATAAACCAAATGTTGCCGAGCAAATCCACGCTCGTAAAAACGGACTTGCCCCAAGCCAATTAAATCGCCAAAAAACGCCAATCTGGGGCGTAGGACTGGCGGACGGTCAAGCACCGACGTCGCTTACGCACCCCTTGACATGGCGACTGTATCATCATGATGCACTGCTGACATTGGCAGATTATGAAGCCCTAGACGGCTTTAAAGGACTAAAAAACGCCCTAGCCAAAGACCCTAAGGAAGTAGGCGAGATGATAAAAACTGCCAACGTGCGTGGGCGTGGCGGTGCAGGCTTTAACGCAGGGCTAAAATGGACGTTTATGACCCCGCCTGACGGTGGCGTACGCTACTTGATTTGTAATGCCGATGAAATGGAACCGGGGACGTTTAAAGACCGTCTGCTTATGGAGCGGATTCCGTTTCAGCTTATTGAGGGTATGCTCATTACCGCTTATGCCATTGGGGCGAGCGTGGGCTATATCTTTATCCGTGGCGAATATGTCCTAGCCGCCGAACGCTTACAAAACGCCATTAACGAATGTATCGCCAATAATTTGCTAGGCGAGGGTATTTTGGGGACGGGGTTTAACTTTGAATTGCACGTCCATACAGGGGCAGGGCGATATATCTGTGGCGAGGAGACGGCTCTTATCAACTGCTTGGAGGGTCGCCGTGCCAACCCACGCACCAAACCGCCATTTCCCCAAGTGTCAGGGGCGTGGGGTCGTCCAACGGTGGTTAATAACGTTGAGACCTTAAATAACATGCCTGCCATTTTGTTAAATGGGGTGGAGTGGTATTTATCCCTGCCAAACGCCAAAGGCAAATCCACTACCCCTGGCACTAAGATTATGGGGTGTAGCGGTCGTGTCAAGGACGCAGGACTCTGGGAAGTGCCATTTGGCTATACCGCTCGTGAGCTCATCGAGCTTGCTGGCGGTATGCAGGACGGCTTAACCTTAAAGGCGTGGCTACCTGGGGGAGCGAGTACCGACTTTTTGACGGCAAGCGATGAACACCTTGACCTTGTCATGGATTTTGACCCGATTATGAAGGCAGGAAGTCGCCTTGGGACGTGTCTGATGATGGTCGTGGACGAAACGCAAGACATGGTGAGCCTATCTAGAAACTTACAACAGTTTTTTCAAAGAGAATCGTGCGGTTGGTGTACGCCTTGCCGTGATGGCTTGCCGTGGGGCGTAAAAATCCTTGATGCGATGGAAAACGGACAAGGGCAAGCGGACGACATTGACAAGCTGTCCGAGCTGACACGAGATTTATGGCTTGGCAAGACCTTTTGTGCTCATGCCCCAGGGGCGATGGAGCCACTCATGAGCGCACTTAGATATTTCCGTCATGAATTTGAGGCAAAAGTAGGCAAATCAGAGCCACAAGACAACAAGGTGGGGGCATAACATGGCAATCCTTCATATAGACGGCAAAACCTATGACGTGGACGGCTCGGACAACCTATTGCAGGCGTGTCTGTCGCTTGGCATTGATGTGCCGTATTTTTGTTATCACCCTGCCTTAGGTTCGGTGGGGTCGTGCCGTCAATGTGCGGTCAAGCAGTACATGAGCGAGGAGGATTATCAGGCAGGGCGTGGCAGGCTTGTCATGAGCTGTATGATTGCCCCCACGCCAAAAAGCGATACTTGGATTTCGGTGGACGATGCTGAGGCAAAGGCATTTCGTAAAAGCATTGTGGAATATCTGATGACCAATCACCCCCACGATTGCCCAACCTGCGAAGAAGGCGGGCATTGTCATTTGCAAGACATGACGTACATGAGCGGACATAGAAAACGCCGTTACCGCTTTACCAAACGCACGCACCACAACCAAGACTTAGGGGCGTTTATCAATCATGAGATGAACCGCTGTATCGCTTGCTATCGCTGTGTGCGGTTTTATAAGGATTACGCAGGTGGCACCGATTTTGGGGTATATGCGTCAAACAACCGTGTTTATTTTGGGCGTGAAGAGAGCGGACAGTTAGAGAGCGAATTTAGCGGTAACTTGACCGAAGTTTGCCCAACGGGTGTCTTTACCGATAAAACGCATTCTGACCGCTACAACCGTAAATGGGATATGCAGTACGCCCCAAGCATTTGTCATGGGTGTTCAAGCGGGTGCAACATCTCGGCAGGCGAGCGTTATGGCGAGCTTAGACGTATTGAAAACCGCTATAATCATGACGTAAACGGCTATTTCTTGTGCGACCGTGGGCGTTTTGGCTATGGCTATGTCAATCGTGCCGACCGCCCAATTCAGCCCTTAGAAAATGTGAACGGACAATTTGTCAAAACCAGTGCAAGCCTTGCGGTCGATAGCGTGGCGGAGTTATTAAAAGACAAAAACGTCATCGGCATTGGTTCGGCTCGGGCAAGTTTGGAGAGTAATTTTGCCCTAAAAAAACTGGTCGGAAGCGATTATTACAGCACAGGCGAGCGAGCGGTTGTCAAAGACGTGGTGGACTTGGGCGTGGCGCTATTACGCCACAAAGATGTGCATAATGTGTCATTGGCGGAGATTGAGACGGCGGATAGTGTGTTGGTGCTTGGCGAGGATTTGACCCAAACGGCAAGCCGTGTTGCCTTGTCGGTACGTCAAGCGTCCAAAAACAAAGCCCGCCAAATGGCAACTGCCCTAAAAACCGAGCATTGGCTTGCCGAGCCTGTCAAGCGTATCGGGCAAGAGGCGTACAGCCCCATTTATGTGGCGAGCGTGGTGGATACCAAACTGTCCGACATCGCCAAAGTGTCTGCCGTTGCCACGCCAAACGACATCGCCAAATTGGGCTTTATGGTGGGCGACATCATCAAGGGCTATGCCGATACACTAGATGAGATTGGCAAAAGCGAGAATGCCATTTTTGCCAAAGAACAAGAGCCAAATCTTGTCATCGATGAGAACATGGCAATGGAGTTTTTGGCTCATCACATCGCTTATGATTTGATTATGGCGAACCGTCCGCTTGTCATCACAGGCATCAGCTTGTCATCAAAAGCAATCGTACAGGCGACAGGCTACATTGCCCAAACCTTGACCGCCAAACGTGCCAAAATCGCCCATGTGGAGCGTGAATTTGTGGAAGTGCAAAACGCCAAAATCCGTGATGAAGTGGCTCGTCAATTCATTGACCCTGACAAAGATGCCAAAACGGACGGCACGCACACCACAGAGCGAGACCCCAATGAGTTTGAAAAAGAACTCTCATCTCGCTTATTAAAAATAAATGCTCTATATGCCGACAAAACAGGCGTGTACGTTGCCATGCCAGAGGCGAACAGCGTGGGCGTAAACTTGCTTGGCGGACAAGCGATAGAGGAGATTTTGGCAAAAGAATTTGATGCGGTGGTGGTGCTAGAACATGACTTAGCCAACCTTGCCCCAAGCCAATTTGACAAATTGACCGAAAAAACGCTCATTGTGCTAGATCACCAGTCTTATGACTGGCACACCAAAGCCGACATGGTGCTATCTGGTGCGTCATTTGCCGAATCAGACGGTACGCTGGTGTCTGCCGAAGGGCGTGCAGGGCGGTTTTTTGCCAGTTTTGATAAAAAATACTATGAGCCAAACAGCGAGCTAAAAGACAGCTGGCGTTGGCTACACGCTGTGAATAATGCTTTATCTGGCAACAGTTTGACAAATAGCAATGATGAACCAACGTGGTATCATCTTGATGATGTCATTGATGAGCTTATCACCGATTATCCACACCTTGCCCAAATCAAAGACGTTGCCCCCGAGTCGGATTATCGCATTACAGGGCTAAAAGTCGCCCGTGAGCCACGCCGTTATTCAGGGCGGACGGTGTTACGCTCGCCCATTTCTATCCACGAACCCATGCAACCTAAGGACTTAGACAGTGGTTTGACGTTCTCCATGGAGGGTTATGTGGGCGATAAGACTGACCCAAGCCTTATCCCATTTGCGTGGAGTGCAGGCTGGAACTCGCCCCAAGCGTGGAATAAGCTCCAAGACAAAGTGGGCGGACGGCTAAAAGGCGGAGATGTGGGCATTCGTCTGTTTGATGACTTGCCAAAAGTGGAGACGGTATTTGACAAAGCCGAGCTTGACAGCATGATAAGCACGAGCATTTTTGACGGTCGTGCGGTCGTTGTGCCTGTACACAATCTATTTGCAAGCTCACGCATGGCAAGCCGTAGCCCTGTGGTGGCAAGCCAAATCAAACCTGCCACATGGACAATCAGCGATGATGATGCCAAGCGTTGGATTATCAAGGCAGGCGATAAGCTGACCCTTGCCCAGCATGGGATAGAGATTACCCTGCCTGTGGACGTGGTGGACTATGTGGCGGACGGCTGTATCGGCTATCCTGACGGGCTTGTGCCGTTTATGGTCGGTGTGCCGACAACCGTCAAAAAGGCAGAGACCGACACGCCTGTCTATGTGCCTGAATATCAAAAAAGTGTAGCAAATCTTGCTAATATCAAGCGTGAAAATATCTTTACGCCAAAAGCTGGGTTTAATAACGCACCGTTAGCAATGCAAGTGGGGGCATAAATGAGTATTCGTGTGATTCCTGATGTGCCGTCATGGCTTGGCGGTTTGTCGTTTGAGTGGTGGTCGCTGATTTTTATGACCGCCCAGACCTTGATTATCTTTTTGGGGCTTGTCATCACGGCAGCACTCATGATTGTCTATGAACGGCGTATGCTTGCCCTGTGGCAAGACCGCTATGGTCCAAATAGGGTCGGTTGGCAAGGGTCGCTACAACTGGTGGCGGATATGCTAAAAATCTTTTTTAAAGAAGACTGGACACCCAATTTTGCCGACAAACGCCTATTTACGCTCGCCCCTGCCATTGCCATGTTTACCGCTTTGGCAAGTTTTGCCATTATTCCGCTATCGCCCACGCTTGGGGCGGCGGATTGGAACATTGGCATTTTATTCTTTTTTGCCATGGCAGGGCTTGCTGTGTATGCCGTCATGTTTGGCGGTTGGGCAAGTGCCAATAAGTTCTCGCTGTTAGGTGGACTTCGTTCGGCCGCCCAGACCATTAGCTATGAAGTGTTTTTGGGCTTGTCACTCATGGGTGTGGTGGCGATGGCAGGCTCGTTTAATTTGCGTGAGATTGTTGAAGCTCAAACAACGGTGTGGAATGTCATTCCGCAGTTTTTGGGTTTCTTGACTTTTGTGGTGGCAGGCGTGGCGGTGACGCATAGGCACCCCTTTGACCAGCCCGAAGCCGAGCAAGAGCTTGCCGAGGGTTATCATGTGGAATACTCGGGCATGAAATTTGGTATGTTCTTTATTGGCGAGTATGTCAATGTGGTGGTGATTAGTGCCTTGATGACGTGCTTGTTTTTTGGGGGCTGGCTTGCACCATT
>NZ_JAAELD010000306.1 GCF_024227015.1 Moraxella sp. | reverse complement strand
CCAAGATTGCAACGTTCTAAAGACGAAGAAGCCAATAAAAATAACGAAGAAGGCGACTTTTGGATTGACGAAAAAAACCGCACCATCGAGATCAGCGAAAAAGGCTACGAAAAAATTGAAAAGTTCCTTGTTGAAGTGGGTGAACTTGGCGAAAACGAAAGCTTGTATTCGCCTGCCCGTCTGCCGCTGTTGGCTCATGTGCAAGCAGCGATCAGAGCACACCATATTTTCTTTAAAAATGTGCATTATATCGTTGATGAGGGCGAGATCGTCATCGTGGACGAAAACACGGGGCGTACCATGCCAGGGCGTCGCTGGAGTGAAGGTCTGCATCAGGCGGTGGAAGCCAAAGAAGGTGTAGAAATCCAAGCCGAAAACCAAACCATGGCAACCACGACCTTCCAAAACTATTTTCGTCTGTATGACAAGCTGTCTGGTATGACAGGGACGGCAGACACCGAAGCGGCAGAATTTAAATCCACTTATAACTTGGACGTGGTAATCATTCCTACCCATCGCCCAATCGCCCGTAAAGATTTGGACGATCAAATTTTCTTGACCAAGCTGGGTAAATACCAAGGCATTATCCGTGAAATTCGTGAGATCACTGCCAAAGGTGCTCCTGTGCTTGTGGGGACAGCAACCATTGAAGCGTCCGAAGAGTTGTCATTTTTGCTGGATCAAGAAGGCATCGTTCATAACGTACTAAACGCCAAACAGCACGAACGTGAAGCCGAGATCATCGCCCAAGCAGGTCGTCCGTCTGCGGTAACCATTGCCACCAACATGGCAGGTCGTGGTACGGATATTATTTTAGGTGGTAACTGGCAAGCCCAAACCGAGAATTTGCATGAATTAAGTGATGATGAAAGACGTGTGCTAGAAGCTGATTGGCTGCTTAAAAACGAACAGGTCAAACAAGCAGGCGGGCTACACATCATCGGCTCGGAGCGTCACGAATCACGACGGATTGATAACCAGTTACGAGGACGGGCAGGGCGACAAGGCGATCCTGGCTATTCACGCTTTTTCTTGTCACTTGAAGATGATCT
>NZ_JAAELD010000305.1 GCF_024227015.1 Moraxella sp. | reverse complement strand
TCAACGGTATTAACGCAAGGGCTTATTGATTTAGGCATTTTAACCGGCGAGCTTGATGAGTTAATGGCAAACCAAGCATGCAAAGCGTTTTACATGCATGGCCTTGGCCATTGGTTAGGGTTAGACGTGCACGATGTTGGCGAATACAAGCTTGATGAAAAAGAGCGCTTATTTGAGTCGGGCATGGTGCTCACTATCGAGCCGGGTTTATATATTAGCGAAGATGCAAAAGCACCAGAGCAATATAAAGGCATCGGTATTCGTATTGAAGATAACTTACTTGTCACTGAAGATGGCCATGAAAATCTGACCATTTCGGTTCCTAAAACCATTAGTGACATTGAAGCAGTGATGCAAGCAAATAAAGGCTAGGAGCAAGCGTGGCAAAGCAGTTTGATGTTGTCATTATCGGCGGTGGAATGGCGGGTGCAAGTTGTGCACTGGGCCTAAAACAGAGCAATAAGCAGTTATCAATCGCTGTAATTGAGGCAAATGAAGTAAGCGCAGACTATCACCCAAGCTTTGATGATAGAAGCATTGCGCTGGCTCAGCAGTCGGTGCAGTACTTAAAATCAATCAATGCCTTTGATTGCCAAGCGCCATTTGCGGCAGCGATTGAAAAAGTAACCGTATCTGATCGTGGCCATTTTGGTAAAACACATATTGATTGCCAAGAATACGGCCATGATGCCCTTGGCTATGTGGTCGAAGTGAATCCATTTGGGCGTAGTCTTCATCAGCAACTCATAGGTACTGACGTCAGTTTATTTTGCCCTGATACAGTCGCCAAACTTGAATACCAGAGCGACTGTGCCAACGTCACGCTAAGCTCCGATGAGCAGTTAAGCGCAAAGCTTGTGGTGATTGCCGATGGCGCTCATTCGCAAAGCCGTAAACTGGCTAATATTGAGTTTAATACCCGCGCTTATCAGCAAGCGGCGATTATTGCCAACATCGAAGTGGCTGGTGGTCATCATCATCATGCTTTTGAGCGTTTTACTGAGAACGGCCCAATGGCACTGTTGCCAATGAGTAATAATCGATACTCGTTGGTGTGGTGTATGGAGCCTGAGCAAGTTGAGCACACTATGGCGCTTGAAGACGATGCCTTTTTAGCTGAGTTGCAAAAAGCATTTGGTTACTGCGGCGGTTCATTTAGCAAAGTGGGTATGCGTGCAAGCTACCCGCTTGTGTACGGTAAAGCAGAATCACTGAGCAGCCACCGCACAGTATTAATTGGTAATGCAGGCCACGCTATTCACCCAATTGCCGGGCAGGGCTTTAATTTAGGCCTGCGTGATGTGCAATTATTGTGTGATATGGCTAATAGAAGCGACCTTGGTGATTACGCCTTTACCCGTTATTACAGTCAAACTCGCAGTAAAGATATTACTACCGTGATGACACTCACAGACAGCCTAGTGCGTTTGTTCTCAAACTCATCACGATTGCTCGCGCTTGGTCGCAGCATTGGCCTTTTCTCAATGGATTTATTCTCCTCGTTAAAAACCCCGCTGGCAAAACAGCTTATGGGTCAGGTTAAGCAAGGTAAACGGATATGAAACAAGCACAAGTTTGTATTGTCGGTGGTGGCTGTGTTGGCCTTACGCTAGCACTAGGTTTAGCAAAAGCAGATATCAGCGTTGTGGTGATTGACGCGAGTAAAAATCAAACCTTACCGGGTGATGATTACGCACTTCGCGTGAGCGCGTTAAGCCTAGCTAGTCAGGGCTTACTCGAGTCTTTAAATGTTTGGACAGAGATCATTAAACACCGTGCTACACCGTATACG
>NZ_JAAELD010000304.1 GCF_024227015.1 Moraxella sp. | reverse complement strand
TCTATAGAAAATAACTTACACCACCTTCAATAACAACGTTATCAAAACAATCTTTTGAATTGGGAAAATCGTGAATTTCTTTAATGCGTTTATCATTCAGCATATTATCCCGAAATTCATCAAGCCCTTTACCGCCTGCAAACCAACGGCTAGGGGTAATCATAATCAGATAATTTGGGTTTAATTTTTTAGCTTGTTCAATAAACAAATGATAAATCGGTTTTGCACTTGCACCTGCCCCACCGTCATCTAATTGATAAGGCGGATTGCCAATAATCACATCAAATTTCATTTTTAAAATCTCTTTAAATTCATTGTCTTTATCGCTATGAATAAACGCATAAGCGTGGTTTTCTAAGCCTTGCCGATTGCCAAAAACATCTTGGCTTGCCCCACATTCTGTGCATTTACCATCTTTAAATTGATGATTGACATTACCAAAAATAATATTGCCACTTTCATTATCAAATTCATCACAAATAGAAATGGGCGAATTGGCAATTCTGGCACAATAAACACTGCGGCGTGATAATAGGGCGGTTAATTGGGTAATGGCAATGCCAAACACTTGATGTTTTAGAATGTGGTTAATGCGGGTTTGTTTATCAGGAATTTGATTTTCCAATCCTTTATCCAAGCGTTTGACAATTTCTCTTAAAAAAACGCCTGATTTAGATACAGGGTCTAAGAATGTCGCCTTTGGATTTGACCAAATCTCGCTTGGCAATAAATCAAGCATCTGATTCGCCAGTTTTGGCGATGTAAATACTTCATCATTGGATAGACTGGATAAACAATCCAAGACATCGGGATTGTAGGCTTGCTCAAATAGCGATAATTGACCTTGATTAAGAGCGTCTAGGTCTTTTGTGATGTTACTGTTTATCTGCAAGTTTAAATCGTCCATTTTATTGCTCGCTTAATTTTAGATAATGAATGGGCGGGTAATCTTGGATATTTTTGGGAATAAATCCTTGATTATCGGTTAATTGATTATTGGTTTTTTCTACCAAATTCTCATAAATATAATCACGCCTTTGAATGAGCGTGTCGCTGATGAACTTCCATTCGCTAAATAGGATTGAATTGTCATTTAAATCTTTTAGGGTTAGGGCATTGCCATTGACGATGTTTTTTGACAATAAAAACTCTGCCGTTTGAATAACAGCAGAGTTGGTTTGTTTAAAATGGCTTTGATAATGGTCTAGGAATAAACCCAACAGTCGGCTACGGCATTCGGTGCAATTATCCGATAATAACTCAATGCCATAAATGCTGGACATGGCGTGAATGGCGTGCTTTTCATAATGAAATTGGGAATACTTGGGGGATTTTTGGCTTTTGTTGATTTGGGATAATTTTAGAGCGGTTGTCAGTTTTCGGCTTAAAATTTCCGCCAAAAAATTGCCCGTGCCACACGCAGGCTCCAAAAAGGTGCTGGCGATTTGTTCGGATTGGGCTTTGACCAAATCAAGCATTGCCTTAACTTCACGCTCGGCGGTAAATACTTCGCCGTGGTCGGCAACACGTTGACGAGATTTAACCTGCATGGGATTGCCCCTTGCAAGCTAGTAGATGACAGGATTTAGAATAAGAAAAAGAAGTGGAATATCGGGCGGAAGTTAGGCTAGCAGGTACGCAGGTACGCAGGTACGCAGGTACGCAGGTACGCAGGTACGCATTATAGCGCGCTTGAGAATTTCGTCAATAAAATACATAACAAAACCGAGTAAATATTTATGAAAATTCTATCATAGAGCGCTTATTTTCTAAAGTAAAATAAATAGGTTTTATGGCGTATGGCTTTTTGTTACAATAATCAAAACTTTTTTGGAAAAACCCCATGACACAAACCACCCTAGCCGACCTACAACATAAAGCCAAACAATGGCGAGACGACATCACCTTTCGCCAAGAAGTGCTTGGCAAACCCTTTGATTTTCGTACCACTTGGGGGATTTTTAGCCCAGAACGCCTTGATGACGGCAGTCTTATGCTCCTTGATTATATTGATTTTAAGGCGGATGATAATTCCATTGACTTAGGTTGCGGCTATGGCGTGCTTGGCATGACGGCGGCTCGCGAATGCCCAAACGGTCAGCATATCCTAATTGATAAGGACTTCGTCGCGGTAGAATACGCCAAGCTAAATTGCCAAAAAAACGGCTTGACCAACACCCACGTTCAGCTTTCCAACGGCTTTTATCACGTGGATAAAGACAAAAAATTTAGCCTTGTCATGAGCAACCTACCTGCTAAGGCAAGTAAAGAACAGCACTATCTGTACCTGCTGGACGCTTATGAACGCATGGAAGTAGGCGGACGGTTTTATGTCGTTACCATTAACGGACTGCGGGATTTTATGAAACGCTCATTTAATGAAGTCTTTGGCAATGCCGACAAAATCAAACAAGGCAAAACTTATACGGTGACGCTTGCGGTAAAAGAGTAACGCCATTCGAGCAAACACCCACCATCAAAAGGATAATTCATGAGCTGGTCACAATTACTCTCCACCAATCGCTTTAAGGTTGAACGTGGCATCGTCAGTCCAAAGATGACCAGTCAAGATGGCATCGATGTTCTGCGCACGCCCTTTCACGTGGATTATGATCGCGTGGTATTCTCAGGCGCCTTTCGCAGATTAGGGCGCAAGACACAGGTGCACCCCTTTGCCAAGCACGACCATACCCATAACCGCCTAACTCACAGCGTCGAGGTGGCGAGCGTCGGGCGAAGCCTTGGTAATCGTGTCGGGGTACAGCTCGAACAAGGCGGTCTATTGCCCGATCCGTTCACCCCAAGCGACATCGGAACGGTGGTTCAGGTGGCGTGTTTAGCACATGACATGGGCAATCCGCCCTTTGGACACACGGGCGAAGATGCGCTAAGGGCGTGGTTTCGCGATCCGAATCACTCGCATTTTTTGGCGAATCTTAGCAACCCTGAGCATGATGACATCTGCACTTATGAGGGCAATGCTCACAGCCTAAGACTGCTTGCCACGCTTGAGATGTATGCTGAGCGCGGTGGCATGCGCCTCACCTCGGCCAGCCTAGGGACACTATTAAAATACCCTTGGACGTCCAGTCATCCCACCGCACGCACCCGAGGTAAATTCAACATCTATCAGACCGAGCTGCCACTCATGCAGACAGTCGCCGAAGATCTTGGACTTGCCAAGCTCGGCGATAACCACTGGGCGCGTCACCCCTTGTCATACCTGATGGAGGCAGCAGATGACATCTGTTATGCCCTGCTGGATCTGGAAGATGCGGTTGAGCTCGATTTATTAGACATCAATGAATTTGAGACCGTGCTGCACACGCTCATCCCCGTCGAAAAAACGTGGCGCATCACCAACCAAAAAGAGCGCTGCGCTGCCTTGCGTGGTATGGCGATCGGTCAGGCGATCGAGGTGGTGGCAGATACCTTTATCCGCCACCAAAGCGCGCTCGTGGCAGGTGAATTTGCCGCCAAAGACCTGCTTGCAGTCTGTGATGACAACCTACAAGAAACCCTAGAAAACGCCAAAGACCTAGCACGGCGTAAAATTTTTAATCATCATAGCAAGCTTGCGACCGAAGTGGCGAGCTTTGGCTGCATTGGGTTGATCTTAGACTTATTGGTGCCTGCAGTACACGCCAAAGTCACCCATCAGTCCCTATCAAACAAAGACGCGCTATGCCTACAGCTCATCGATACACCGATTGAGCCTCATGACACGCCTTATCAGGCATACATGAAGGTGCTTGATTTTGTGGGTGGGATGACCGACAACCGCGCAGCGACATTGGCCAGAGAGCTGTCAGGCATGGGCATGATGTCGGTATAACATGATCAACTGGGCATTGCCATGGCTAAAACTGCCGTGGTTCATCAAAAAATACCAAAAAATCAAACCACCCATTCGCCACCTAACAGATGGCGAGGTGGCATTAGCGCTTAGTGTATTTGGCGAGCTCATGGATTATAGCAGGGTGCGTGTGGTGAATTATCCTTATATTCCTTGGCAGTCTGACGATGTGTTTATTGCGCCTAATGGCTGGATTTTTGTGGGTGGTCGGCATTATCGTGATGATTTTAGCGCGCATGGCAGGCTGTATCAGCAGATTTTTATTCATGAGATGACGCATGTTCTGCAGTATCAGCACGGCATCAATGTTCTACTAAGGGGTGCATGGCTACAGACGCTGCATTACCTTAGCCTAAAAAAATACAACCCTTATAGATACACCTTCGATCAATGCAAGAGCTTTTGGGATTATAACATTGAGCAACAAGGGCGCATCGCCGAGCACGTCTATCTGGGCAAGATTCCCAACATCTTGTGTAAAAGACACTAAAAAAGCAAGTCCGAAAACTTGCTTTTTTGTACTTTGAATAAGCTAATCTTTATTCAAAAATATTGCCCGTTAGGTTGAACTCAACACGCATCAGCTCTTGTAGCTTGAACTTCTGCGGCTTGCCCGATGCGGTCATCGGAAATTCCTTTACGAAAGCGACATAGCGTGGTACCTTGTGATGCGATACCTGCGATCGGCAGAAGTCTCTGATCTCGTCTTCATTGCCGTCCATGCCGTCATTGAGGATGATACACGCACACAGCTCTTCGCCATAGCGCTTGTCAGGCAGACCGATGACTTGTACGCTAGAGACGGCAGGGTGCTTAAATAGCAGATCTTCAATCTCTTTAGGGAATAGGTTCTCACCGCCACGGATCACGACGTCCTTGATGCGCCCTTTGATCTTCACGAAGCCATCTTCATCCATCTCAGCGATGTCGCCTGTATGCATCCAGCCGTGCTTGTCCACGACTTCCTTGGTCTTATCTGGCTCGCCCCAGTAGCCTGCCATCACCGAATAGCCTCGCGTGCACAGCTCGCCTGCAACACCAACAGGGGTGATGTTGCCATTCTCATCGACGATCTTGACCTCTAGGTGCGGATGAATCTGTCCAACTGTGCTCACGCGCTTATCAATCGGGTCATCGACATGGCTTTGCATTGATACTGGTGAAGTCTCGGTCATGCCATAGCAGATGGTGATCTCGCTCATGTGCATGCGCTCAATAACACGCTGCATGATCTCGCGCGGACATGGCGAACCTGCCATGATGCCTGTACGCAGGCTTGATAAGTCAAATTCTTCAAATCGCTTATCTTCTAGCATGGTAATGAACATCGACGGCACGCCATACAGCGCAGTACAGCGTTCATCATGTACCGCTTGTAGCGTTTCGGTCGGATTATACGCAAAAGACGGATACACCACGGTCGCACCATGTGTCATCGCTGCCAAGTTACCCATCACCATACCAAAGCAGTGGAACAGCGGCACGGACACACAGATGCGGTCATGCTCGGTCAGCTTAATGCCTTCACCGACAAAATATCCATTATTAAGGATATTATGATGGGTTAGCATCGTGCCTTTTGGGTTGCCTGTTGTGCCCGAGGTGAACTGAATGTTCGCCACGTCATCGAATTGTAGTTTTTCGGCGACGTACTCGATGTGCTGGCGTTGCGCCAATGTTGGTGCGTTTAGCAAGTCATTGAAACGATAAACACCATCGTGCTCGACATCGCTTGCCTTGATGACGACTTTTAGGTGCGGCAGATTA
>NZ_JAAELD010000303.1 GCF_024227015.1 Moraxella sp. | reverse complement strand
GCATCTGCATCACCTTGCTCAGCCGCCTTACGATACCAATCCACCGCCTGAGCATAATCTTGACGCACGCCTTTGCCATTATTATACATCAAGCCTAGATTATATTGAGCATCTGCAAGCCCTTGCTCAGCTGCCTTACGAAACCAAGCCATCGCCTGAGCATAATCTTGGCGGACGCCTTGTCCATTGTCATACATCACACCTAGATTATATTGAGCGTCTGCATCACCTTGCTCAGCCGCCTTACGAAACCAAGCCACCGCCTGAGCATCATCTTGGCGGACGCCTTGTCCATTACTATACATATAGCCCAAATTTAATTGAGCGCTGGCAACCCCCTGCTCAGCCGCCTTACGATACCAAGCCACCGCCTGAGCATAATCTTGACGCACGCCTTGGCCGTTACGATACATCTGACCCAGATTGTATTGAGCATATGCATCACCTTGCTCAGCCGCCTTACGATACCAAGCCACCGCCTGCCCATAATCTTGATGGACGCCTTGTCCATTACTATACATATAGCCCAGCTCATTCTGAGCAGCGGCGTCGCCTTGCTCGGCTAATTTTTTAAATATGTTAAAGGCTTCTTGGTCGTAGTTTTGGTTGGTGATGTGTGATACGGCTTGCTGAAACTCGACTTCGCTTGCCATAACAGGGCTGGCTAGGCTTAGGCTTGCGCCCAGCAGTAGGGCGATTAGAGAGTGTTTGACGGTCATGGTTCTTCCTTTTGGTTTGGTTTACCCTATTGTAAGATACCCGTAACTTTTTTGCAAGATGACTGATAATAATAAAGGGACGATGATCGTCCCTTTGTGCAGATTATAAGCTGTCTAGGTATTTTTCAGCGTCTAGGGCGGCCATGCAGCCGGTGCCTGCCGAGGTAATGGCTTGGCGGTAGATGTGGTCAGCGACGTCGCCTGCCGCGAATACGCCTGGCACGCTGGTGGCGGTGGCATTGCCGTTAAGACCGCTATTTACCACGATGTAGCCGTCTGTCATGGCAAGCTTACCATCGAACATGGCGGTATTTGGCTTGTGCCCGATGGCGACGAACATGCCCATCACGTCTAGGGTTTTGGTTTCGCCGTCGGTGTTCTTGATGACCACGCCAGTAACACCCATCTCATCGCCCACGACTTCTTGGACGCTTGAGTTCCATTCGATGCTGATGTTGCCGTTTTTGACTTTATCGAACAGCTGATCTTGCATGATCTTCTCAGCGCGTAGGCTGTCGCGGCGGTGCACCAGGGTGACGTGGCTGGCGATGTTCGATAGGTATAGGGCTTCTTCGACTGCGGTGTTGCCCCCGCCGATGACGGCGACCTTGCGGTTCTTGTAGAAGAATCCATCGCAGGTGGCGCAGGCAGATACGCCTTGACCCATGAATTTGCTTTCGGACTCTAGGCCTAGGTATTGGGCGGTGGCACCGGTGGCGATGATGAGCGCGTCGCAGGTGTAGGTGGTGCTGTCGCCAGTTAGGGTAAATGGGCGCTGCTCAAAATCCACACTATGAATGTGGTCATAGATCAGCTGAGTGCCGAAGCGCTCGGCATGCTCTTTCATCTCTTCGACCAGTGCGGTGCCAGTCAGACCGTGGCGACCGCCTGGCCAGTTGTCGATCTCGGTGGTGGTGGTTAGCTGTCCGCCCACCTGTAGGCCGGTGATGATGACAGGGTTTAGGTTGGCGCGCGCGGCATAGACGGCGGCAGAGTAGCCAGCAGGACCTGAGCCTAGGATGATTAAGCGATGGTGATTCATGAGTGTGTCCAATGGATGAATATAATAAAAAGCTGATTAGTATATGGGAAATTTTGCCAAAATTGCAAGCCAAATCCACCAAAACACCGCCATCAATAAAATCAAACATCAAAAAATGATAAAATTTTGTTCGTTCTATGCGAAAAATTTTGATATGTCAAGCGGTTATCCTATATAATGTAGGGTTTGTTAATGCACCAATCTCTAAGCATCCACCATGAATCAACTGCTCCAACACGAATCCGTCAATCAATTCTTAGGTAAATTACCCATCATCAAGCGCCTGTTTTTTAGTGTGATTGGTGTGGGGCTTTTGGCGTTTTTATTCATCTCATTGCTGTCTTATAACCCTGCTGACCCTGCTTGGTCTCATGTCGGCAGCAGCAGCGACATCAGTAATGTCGGTGGTCGTCTGGGCGCGTGGGTGGCGGACATTCTGCGTGCGTTTTTTGGATTGGGCGCGTGGTTCTTTGTGGTGGTGCTCGCCTATGAGTTGGTGCATCTGTGGTGGACGCGCGGCTCTGTGATGTGGGTGCTGCGTCTGATTGCATATGTGTTCTTGTTGGCGTGCATCAGTGCGATGTTCGCTCAGCTGGGCGCGTGGTGGCAGGCGGACAGTGCAGCGAACTTTGGCGGAATGCTTGGTTATGAGCTGTTAGGTAGCCTGACTGGCGTGCTGGGTGTGCCCGTCGCGATGGCGTTCTTGGTGCTCATGACGTTATTGGTGGCGACATTGACCTTTGAGGTGCGTTGGTCGCTACTATGGGCAAAATTCGCCAAGCGCAAAACCACCACCGACGATGACATCTATACAGATGAATCAGACGAAGTGAGTGGTGCGGATGTATCCGAGGATGATGAGCTGATCATCAGCCAAATCACACCAAGAACACCCGTCTATCAGGCGCATAACCACCAAGGGACGCTGGAGAGCTTCTTGGTGAATTCTGGGCTTCGTGAAGAGCTCATCGCCAAAAAACAAGCCGATGCCGAAGCGGAGAAATTGGCTCAGCAGCAGGCGCAGGCAGTACCGCTGCATGAGGAGCACACTCAGCCTGACTATGAAGAGATGGATGCACCTGATGATGTCATGGGTGATGGTAATCATGACAGCGCCACGTATGCGTATGAGCAGACTCATCAAGACGACAGCGTGGAGATTGATACGGCTTATGATGTCAATGCGTATGATGAGCCTGCACATGAGACCGCTCAGCAGTCTGGTGAGTATGTGATAGATGAGCAGATTCGCCATGATGATTATCTAGACAGCCATCAAGAGACCGCTGATGTGCATCAACAAGCCCCGATCATTAGTACTGAGCGCACATCGGATGAGAATAATGCCTTTGGCGGGGTGGACTTCGCAGGGTTGTCAAATGATGCTCTAATTGAACAAGCCGACGAACAAGCCGAACACGATTGGCAAATGCATGATCAACCAGAAGCGCTAAGCAATGACAGTTACGCATCTCATGCTGCGCATCAAGATGAAGTCATTTATGCCGAGGCAGAAGAGATTGATGAGGAAGAGACCCTGCCCGTCGATCATCTACCAAAATCCATGCCATCAGGCACCGAGCGACCAAAATCGCACGCGATGAGCACGCTAGAATATCGCATGAGTCTAAGCGCTGTGCCAGAGCTTGATATCCTAGACCCCAAGCCTGCCACGACCATCACCTACACCCCAGAAGAGCTAGACCAGCTGTCGGCACTGCTAGAGATTAAGCTACTAGAATTCAACGTCAAGGCAGAAGTCGTCTCCGCGATGGTGGGACCTGTGGTGACTCGCTTCGAGGTGGATCTGGCGGCAGGCATCAAGGCAAGCCGCGTTAGTAAGATCGCCCAAGACCTTGCGCGCTCGATGTCGATGGCGTCTTTGCGTGTGATCCCTGTGATCGCAGGTAAGCCTTATATTGGCATCGAAGTGCCTAATCGTAAGCGTCAGATTGTTAGCCTAATTGAACTGCTTGACACCCCTGATTATAAAGATCCGAATGCAGGCATTAGCATTGCCATCGGCACGAACATCAGCGGCAAGCCCGTCATTGCCGACCTTGCCAAGGCGCCGCACATGCTCGTGGCAGGTACGACAGGTTCGGGTAAATCGGTGCTGGTGAACTCATTCTTGATGTCGATGCTATTAAAGTACACGCCTGATGAATTGAAGCTGGTCTTAATCGACCCAAAACAGCTTGAGCTGGCGAACTATGCTGATATCCCGCATCTGCTAACGCCTGTCATCACTGACATGACTGAGGCGACCGCCGCACTTAACTGGTGCGTGACTGAGATGGAGCGTCGTTATCTGCTCATGAGTAAGCTGCGTGTGCGTAACCTTGCCGCCTTTAACCAAAAGGTGCTAGAAGCCCAAGCATCGGGCGAACCGATCATCGACCCGCTATGGAGCGCATCCGACCACGTAAGTGACATCGTACCAAAACTAAAACCACTCTCAAAAATCGTCGTCGTGGCGGATGAGTTTGCCGACATGATCATGCAGCTAGGCAAGACCGCAGAAGAACCAATCGTCCGCCTCGCCCAAAAATCACGCGCAGCAGGCATTCACCTTATCCTAGCGACCCAGCGTCCTGTGGCGAACGTCGTGACAGGCTTGATTAAGTCTAACATTCCATCGCGTGTGGCGCTGCGCGTGAACTCTGCCACAGACAGTCGCATCATCATTGAGGAATCAGGCGCGGAGAACATGCTGGGTCACGGTGACATGATGTTCCTAGCGCCTGGCGCGATCGAGACCGAGCGTGTTCATGGCGCCTATGTCAAGGATGATGAGGTGAACCGTGTGACCGACGCATGGCGTGAGCGCGGCGTGCCTGATTATATCGACCTGACAGACAGCTTTACTTTCGAGGGTGAAGGCAGTGGCGACAGCGGTACGGGCAGCGATGATGAGTATTTTGATTTGGCGGTGTCGCACACGCTTGAGACGCGTAAAGTATCTATCTCTGCATTGCAGCGCAAATTTAGCATCGGCTATAACCGAGCAGCGCGCATCGTGGATATGATGGAAGAGCGCGGCGTGGTGAGCGCGGCGGATAATAGTGGCAAGCGCCAAATTCTAATGTAAGGACGGTATGGACATTCAAGGCTCATTGCCACTGATTGTGGTGCTTGTCGTGGCGGGATTTTTGCTTGGTAACATGTTCGCCGCCAAGCCAAAGGCGCACGAGGTACGCACCTCAGATTTTAGATTATTGGCCAGACGACTGGGATTTAACCCAAAATTCGTGAGCCGTCCTGACTGGCTGCCTGCTGCGGTTCAGACAGGCGTGCGAGCCAATAACCACGCGGTTAAGAATCAGATGGTAACGGCCTATGCAGTCATTAATGATGAGTGGCGTCTGCCTCTGGTGAGACTGGCGGCGACAGATGGCACGTGGCAGACGATCGAGGATAGTCATGCCTTAGATGGCGCATCGATCGACCTGCCAAAGGACATCGGCGATCACGTCGTGGGACTACAAGCCAAAGCCAATAGCTTGATCATATACTGGCATGATGGTCGTTATCAATCTTGGCAAGGCACCAAGAAACTTGACAAATCCCTTGCGGAGCAAGAATTGACAGCCTTACAAGCACAGCTCACCGCATGGGGCGATGAGATGAATCGCATAAAATCAGCCAAGCACTAACCGCATATTAATATCACATGCCCACCTAATGGCATATTGACATACTTGTCAGAGTGTGGGTAGTGTGATATTTTATAAATAGAAATATTTGTGTAACTCATTTGGGATGATTCCAGTTTTGGAAAAATTGGATAATTAATAAAGTAAATTAAACCGTTTTGAATCATTTTTAAGGCAGCTTCATGGCGACAACCAAATCCACCAAAAAAACCACCAAGTCCACCACGACGGCACCCAAGGCATCCGCCAAGGGTAAGTCGCTCGTTATCGTGGAGTCGCCTGCCAAAGCCAAGACGATTAATAAATACTTGGGTAATGACTATATCGTACGTTCTAGCGTGGGGCATGTGCGCGACCTGCCTGTATCTGGCACAGATAAGACCAAAGCCAAAGCGGATGAGACAGGATTGTCCCGCGAAGAAAAAGCGCAGCGCGCCTTGGTTCGTCGCATGGGTGTGGATCCTGAGCATGACTGGGCGGCGGTGTATGAGATTTTGCCGAATAAGACCAAGGTCATCAAAGAACTAAAATCCCTAGCCAAAGACGCTGACACCATTTATCTGGCGACCGATTTGGACAGAGAGGGGGAGGCGATCGCTTGGCACCTAAAGGAGGTAATCGGCGGTAGCGATGATAAGTACAGCCGTGTGGTATTTAATGAAATCACAAAAACCGCTGTCCAAAAAGCATTCGAGCATCCTGATAAGCTAAACATCGATCGTGTTAATGCCCAGCAGGCGCGCCGATTCCTTGACCGCGTGGTGGGCTTTATGGTGTCGCCGCTACTGTGGGCGAAGGTCGCTCGTGGTCTGTCAGCAGGGCGTGTGCAGAGTGTTGCCACGCGTCTGGTGGTGGAGCGCGAGCGCGAGATTCGTGCCTTCGTGCCGGTGGAATATTGGGAGATTCACACCAATAACCAAGCCGCTGGCGAGGATCTGCGTCTAGAAGCCACCAAATATAAAGGTAAGACCTTAAAGCTTGGCAATAAAGACGATGCCGATGCCATCGTGAATGTCCTGTCTGATGCCAAATTCATCGTCTCTAGCATCGATGAGAAGCCCACGCAGTCTAGAGCGTCTGCGCCTTTTATCACATCGACGTTGCAGCAGGCGGCGAGCACACGCTTGGGATTCTCAGTCAAAAAAACCATGATTTTAGCCCAAAGACTCTATGAGGCGGGCTTCATCACTTATATGCGTACCGACTCGACTTTCTTGAGCCAAGATGCGCTTGGTGCGGTGCGTGGCTACATTACGGATAATTATGGTAATCAATACCTGCCAGAAAAACCTAATTTCTATGGTAATAAACAAAACGCCCAAGAGGCGCACGAAGCGATTCGACCATCCAATGTCACCATCAAATCAACCCAGCTGACAGCGATGGAGCGTGACGCTCAGCGCCTATATGAGCTGATTTGGCGTCAGTTCGTGGCATGCCAGATGACGCCTGCGCGCTATCGTTCGGTGAGCCTGATCGTTGATGCTAATGGTGTTGAGCTCAAGGCGAAAGGGCGCACGCTCGTATTCGATGGCTACACTAAGGTTCAACCACCTGCCAAGAGCGATGATGTACTACTGCCGAACGTACAAGTGGGCGAACACCTGCCACTGATCAACATCGAGCCGAGCCAGCACTTCACCAAGCCGCCTGCGCGCTATTCTGAGGCCAGCCTTGTCAAGGAGCTTGAGAGCCGTGGCATCGGACGACCATCGACCTATGCATCCATCATCTCCACCATCCAAGAACGTGGCTACGTTCGCCTAGAGAATAAGCGTCTATATGCTGAGAAGATGGGCGACATTGTTACCGAGCGTTTGGTGGAGAGTTTTCCTGATCTGATGGATTATGCCTTTACCGCTGGGCTTGAAGATAAGCTTGACGAAGTGGCGGAAGGTCATCAAGATTGGAAGCGTGTGCTGGATAATTTCTACGGTGATTTTAAGGGTAAATTAGAAACCGCCAAAGGCAAAGACGGCATGCGTCCGAACGATCCGACGAATGTGCCAGACATCCACTGCGATCTGTGCAGTCGCCCGATGCAGATTCGCACAGGTTCGACGGG
>NZ_JAAELD010000302.1 GCF_024227015.1 Moraxella sp. | reverse complement strand
TGGTATTGTAGTGATAGAGTTGGTGGAAGTAGTTTGGTTGAACCAACTTTATTACCATTCAACTCAACGTCGTGCTTGAATGGGTGTGCTACCAATAGCTCAACACCAACATTTTTTGCAGGGAAGTATTCGAAAGTAACGCTTGGACGAACATCTTCGTCAGCTGCTACTTTACCAACTTTAAGTTCGCTTGCATCACTCTTAGGATCAACATAGGCAGCGCCCACACCAACACTCCAGCTGCCAGCAGGTGCAGCAACAGCAGCGGTAGTTGCAGTAGCAGCTACTAGCGCAAGTGCGATATTTTTTAGTTTCATGGCTTTTCTCCAATATGGAAAGTGGCTAATAAAAAATAAAAAGAGCCCGCGTATTGCAAGCCCCTTTTGCGAAAGTATCTCATCACTCTTCATGAATGACGGTTAAACTTTGTCATCATTTTATAACAATCGACAAAAAAATCAACAGCTTTTTTAAGACTTTTGTGACTTTTTAATCAATTAAACGCTCTTTTAGTGCCAATACAACATCACGAACGCGCGCCGCTTCTTCGAATTTAAGTTCAGCTGAAAGTGTGCGCATTTGTTTTTCTAGGCGATTGATTTCTTTGACGATAAGTTCAGGTCGTCTTAGAATCTCTTCGTCCACGCCGGCGATTGCGCTTTGGGCGATGACCGCGCTACCTAGGGCGTGCATGGCCTCTTCTTCGCCTGTGTCAATCTTATCGGTAATGGCACGGCTTGCCGATTTTGGTGTAATGCCATGCTCTTCGTTAAAGGCAATTTGTTTGGTTCGTCTGCGTTCGGTCTCGTCTATCGCCTTTTGCATACTAGGGGTAATGCTATCAGCGTACAAAATCGCCTTGCCATTGACGTGCCGTGCTGCTCGCCCAATGGTCTGAATGAGCGAACGCTCCGAGCGTAAAAAGCCTTCTTTGTCCGCATCAAAAATCGCCACCAAGCTGACTTCTGGCATATCCAAGCCTTCACGAAGCAGGTTAATCCCCACCAGCACATCATGCACACCTGTTCGCAGTTCGTGAATGATTTTCATGCGTTCTACCGTGTCAATGTCGCTGTGCAGGTAGGCAACTTTTACGCCATATTCTTTTAAGTAACTCGTCAAATCCTCCGCCATGCGTTTGGTGAGCGTGGTAATCAGCACTCGCTCGTTTAGGGGTTTACGCAAGTTTATCTCGCCAAGCACGTCGTCCACTTGGGTCAGCACAGGGCGAATTTCTAAGACAGGGTCAATCAGCCCTGTGGGGCGGACGACTTGCTCCACGATGTTTTGGGCTTTTTCAAGCTCGTAGTGGGCAGGCGTGGCAGACACATAAATGGTGGACGGCTTGATACGCTCCCATTCTTCAAATTTCATGGGGCGGTTATCCATGGCGGACGGCAAGCGAAAGCCGTAGCTAACCAGCGTCTCTTTACGTGAGCGGTCGCCCTTATACATCGCTCCGATTTGGGGGACGGTAACATGACTTTCATCAATAAATAGCAACGCATCATCAGGCACATAATCAAACAGCGTGGGCGGAGCAAGCCCCGACGGTCGCCCTGATAGGTGGCGTGAGTAGTTTTCAATGCCGTTACAGTAGCCTAACTGTTGTATCATCTCCAAGTCGTATTGGGTGCGCTCTTTGATACGTTGGGCTTCGATGAGTTTGTCATTATCCCTAAAATAATCAAGCCGTTCGGCAAGTTCATCTTTAATGGTCTCACTGGCTTGCTCCAATTTTT
>NZ_JAAELD010000301.1 GCF_024227015.1 Moraxella sp. | reverse complement strand
GGACAGCGATGACGGGGTAATACGACTCGACCTGCATCAGGGGCGACGCTATGAAGTTGATGCCACCAGCAAGAAATATAGCCAGATTGGATTTGAGCGATATCGCATCAGTCTGGCAGCCAGCAGTAACGAAGACCTAAAGCCCCTAAAGATAGAAGGGTGGCGGATTCAGGATTTGTTTGCAAACATGAACACGACCAATCAAACACCAAGCTCTCAAGAGATTCATGCTGAGCTTGGTTATCGATTCAGCTTGCCATGGCTGATTTTGATTGCGGCGATTTTGGCAGCACCACTGGCTCAAGTGAAGCCGCGCCAAGGCAGATGGTTAAAGCTCATTCCTGCGTTATTTATCTTCGTGGCGAATGTGCTGATTTTGATCTCCCTGAAGGAAAGCATCGCCAAGGGCAAGGTTGGAGATTGGGCATATCCTGTGGTTCTTATGGCGCTGTTTGCGGTGGCGATATACATCAATTATCATGAACGTATGATGGCAAAACTGCGTCTAAATCGTCAAGGAGGCGCGGCATGAAGTCACATATTTTAGCCAGATATGTCATCCGAGCGGCGTTCTTAGCGATGCTTGGTGCGGTACTTGGACTGTGGTTATTGCAGCTGATTTTTGCTTATTTGAATGAGCTTGAGGATCTAAGCGATACTTATACGGTGATGGATGCACTCAAATTCATCCTGTACCGTTCGCCGTATTTTTTGGTGCAGTTCATTCCAACCGGTGCACTGCTTGGCGCGGTGGTGGGCTTGGGGCTATTGGCCGGTAACAGCGAGCTTGTGAGTATGCAGGCGTCGGGCGTGAGTAAATATCGCATCATTAGCTGGGCGATGATCCCTGCCAGCGTGTTCGTGGTGTTGTCGCTTGCGGTGAATCAATTCGTACTGCCCATCACCAATCAAAAAGCCGAAGCCAT
>NZ_JAAELD010000300.1 GCF_024227015.1 Moraxella sp. | reverse complement strand
TGCTCTGACAAATCGTCAGCCTTTTGGATATGTTTGTTATCCACTTTGGTGAGTTGCTCTGACAAATCGTCAGCCTTTTGGATATGTTTGTTATCCACTTTGGTGAGTTGCTCCGACAAATCGTCAGCCTTTTTGGTGATTTGCTCCGACAAATCGTCAGCCTTATTGTCCAACGCCGCTAATTGATTTTCAAAAGCAGCCTTCAATTCATTCATCGACTTATCAGACTGATCAGACTGATAAACAAAACCCACCCCTAGCAACCCCGCCATTGTAACCATCGAAGTTGCATACCAACCTAATGACACACAACGTCGGATCGGTTTTTCTTTTTTATCAAGGCATTCTTCAACACGCTTCCAAGCAAAACTCAGTGGTTCCAAACCATCAAAAATCATCGAAAGCGAAAAAGTCGCTGACAATAACTTCGATACTGAATCCTTATAGTCCAAATCATTAGCCAGTTTAGGATGCGCTTTCAGGGCGACTAAACATTGACAATGGTTCTGCCAAAAAGCCAATGGGGTAATAATTGCTAAATCCGTTTGCCGCAACACCAGCGATAACTCAGCTACTCGGCTATCACGATTCGCCAATATCGAAACCTGATTCATCACTTCGGAGGCTTGTTGCCATAATATATGATGAGTCGCTAAACTCATTACTGGCGGAATATAATCAGCATCCCATTGTCCATCCTTCAATCGCCCAAGCGGTAGCCCGTCACCCGTTTTAACCAATTCATCAATACCAGCCTGCCAAGCTCGCCACTCTAGTTGGACTTGAT
>NZ_JAAELD010000299.1 GCF_024227015.1 Moraxella sp. | reverse complement strand
GGCGGACGAGCAGTATCAAGCAAGCATTGATGAGCTGTTTATACAAGCCCTAAAACAGCTACCCAGCGACCACAGTGCCAAGATTGCCAGTGCCATGAGCTACCGAGCCGAAAAACGGGGCGGTGATTTGTCAGGACTGCGTGTGGCATTGACCAATAAAGACCCTGAAGTTCAGTTTATTGGGGCAGAAGGGCTTGCCAAATGCGGTATTAAAGATGGCTTTGCGGTGCTGATGGCGACTGTTGATCATAATAGCGATTATCATCTCAGAAGACGGGCGGTGTTGGCACTGGGTCATTTGGCGGACGAAAACGCTTATGACAAACTGCTAAAACTTGCCGAAGATGGCGAGCACGCCTTGCAAGATGTTGCCAGTGAAGCCTTGGGGCATTTGGGGCAAGGCGAGCACGGACAGCAAATCTTTAAGCTGTTAGAAAAATGCATCAAAGGCGACCGTTATGGCGACAATCCTGCACTAGAACACTGGCTAAATGGTCTGCGTTATCTCAATACCCCACAAAGCTGGCAGTTGATCCGTCAAGTCATCAGCGAGCGTTATGATGCGTCCTTTGGCTATGATGATGGGCTAACCGATGGACAATTACACGCCATTAAACTGCTCAAACACCATGACGACCCTGCAAACCGTGAACTGCTGCTACAGCTACTGCGTCATCAAGACGATCAAGAAGTGGTAGAGACCGCTCACAGCGTGGCAAGCGTGCTATGGGGCGGGGCGACCGATGTGGTCTATGAATACGACTGGGCGACCCTAGGTGGTCATTATCCGCTGGTGCTACAGCGTGTCAGCTTAACAAGGGTGGTTAGCCATGCAAGCCTTGATGAGCTGGTTGCCTTTATTATGGAGACAAAATCAGCCACCCAAGCCCTAAATGCTGAAGTGTTGGCAGGCGTGAGTGGGGCGATACTGCGTCAAACAGGACTGCCTAAAGCCACGCTAGAGACTTTATTGTCCGATGATGGC
>NZ_JAAELD010000298.1 GCF_024227015.1 Moraxella sp. | reverse complement strand
TGAATGTTCAACACGCCCTATTAATAAAACGCTTCAGGCTGCTTAGCATATAGGCGTGCCGACTCTTTGGTAATGGTACGGCTGGCGACTAAGTTTTTGAGCGTTTGATCAAGGGTAATCATGCCTTCGCCTGCCCCTGTTTGGATTGCCGAATACATCTGGGCGACTTTGTTTTCACGGATTAGGTTACGAATTGCAGGTGTACCAACCATGATCTCATGAGCTGCCACACGACCGCCACCAACTTTTTTGATAAGGGCTTGCGAGATAACCGCCTGTAAAGATTCAGAAAGCATGGCACGGATCATGTCTTTTTCGGCGGCTGGGAATACGTCAATCACACGGTCAATGGTCTTAGCAGCAGAGTTGGTGTGTAGCGTACCAAACACCAAGTGCCCCGTTTCGGCAGCGGTCAAGGCAAGGCGAATGGTTTCAAGGTCACGCATCTCACCAACCAAGATGACATCAGGGTCTTCACGCAGTGCCGAACGTAGGGCAGGTTCAAAGCCAAGTGTATCACGGTGCACTTCACGTTGGTTAATCAGTGATTTTTTGGATTCGTGTACAAATTCGATCGGGTCTTC
>NZ_JAAELD010000297.1 GCF_024227015.1 Moraxella sp. | reverse complement strand
GTCGATTTTTCGTAGCGGGATTATTAAACTTGTCAACCGATAAGGTCAATAGAGATTTATCGTAGTTTTCTGGCACTTTTGATACAGCAACCTATGATAGATTTTTAAATTTGTAACGAAGACTTACAGTGCCTTTAAATCAGTTAAACTGAAGAAAAGGCGTAATAATAAGAGGAGACCACCATGGCGACACAGGCAACAGACATCGGCGAGCTTGACATTACCGATGAATTAATCGCAGAGCGGCGCGCCGAAAAACCTGGTGAAACACCAGAGGACATGACGCCATGGCAGCGTCCTATAACCGCTTTTATTGATGTGCTAAATCTATGGATGGGGCGCATCATATGCTTGGCCATTATCCCTCTAGTGGCTGTGATGGTGATCGAAGTATTTTCCCGAGGCATGTTTGCTTTACTGGTTTCTTATGATTTGGGCGACTTGGCTCGTGCGGTAAACTTGGGACCCACCGTTTGGGTCTATGACGTCAGTCGCATGCTTGGAGGGGTGATATTTATGGCCGCATCAGGCTATGCCTTAATGCGCGGTGTGCATATTCGGGCAGATTTTATCTAGATCGG
>NZ_JAAELD010000296.1 GCF_024227015.1 Moraxella sp. | reverse complement strand
AGGATAGTGAAGATAAAATTTTTGCTCTTATTTTAAGAGGAGATCATAATCTAAACGAGACCAAAATCTCTAAACTTGAAATTATTAAAGCTCCGTTTAGATTTGCCGATAATAAAACCATCAAACAACACACTAACGCTGACCCAGGCTCAGTTGGTCCAGTTGGGCTTAAAATCCCGATAATTGCCGATAAAAGTGCCGCTCTAATCGCAGGCTTTATTTGTGGTGCCAATGAAAATGACCAGCACTTTAAAGAAGTTAATTGGGAGCGTGACCTGCCAGAGCCAATCGTAGCTGATATCCGCAATGTCGAAGATGGCGATTTAAGTCCTGATGGCAAAGGTAAGTTAAGCATCGCTCGTGGAATTGAGGTCGGGCATATTTTCCAGCTTGGCGATAAATATAGCCAAGCGCTGGATGCTAAAGTATTGGATGAAAATGGCAAAACCCAAGTGATGACAATGGGTTGTTATGGCATTGGTGTCAGTCGGATTGTTGCCGCGGCAATTGAGCAATACCATGATGATAAAGGCATAATTTGGCCAGAGTCCATCGCGCCATTTACTCTTGCCATCGTACCGATTAATATGCACAAATCAGATAAAGTTAAAGAAGCTGCCGAAAAACTCTACCACGAAGTTTTAAGCCTTGGAATAGATGTGCTGCTGGATGATAGAAAAGAAAGCCCGGGAGTAAAGTTTAGCGATATGGAGCTAATTGGCATTCCACATAGAATTGTGATTGGGGATCGTAGCCTGGATAAGGGGCAGGTGGAATATAAACACCGAACAGATAAAGATAACACTATAGTTGATGTAAGTGAGACGGTAGAATTTATTAAAGGTAAGATTACAACTATTTAAAGCCTGCCTCCTACCTTGAGCCTTGACCTAAATATTATATAAGTCTGGCCGGTTAACGTATATTGACGTCTTGCAAAACATTTTTGAACCAGTCATAGACTGGCTCCGACTAAACTATAATATTAAGCTGCCTTAACCAATCTTAAAATAAAGAGCAATATAACTGCGCCAACAAATCCTACAATGATACTGTTAACTAAGGGATTGCTTGTAATGCTCAGCACTCCACCTAAAAAATGACCCGCAAGAACACCGCCAATGATACCAACAATAATTGTCCCTATAAGCCCAAAACCATTAGGAATAATAAAACTAGCCAACCAGCCTGCAACAGCTCCAATAACAATCAATAATAAAATACCTTCCATACTGTAGTCTCCTTTAAGTAAGTGAGTAACCACCATATAGTATAACTGCATAAATTACAATTATATTTTGTGTGTACATCACATAATATAATTGCCTTTTTGCTGATATTGTGGTAGGTCTACGAGAACTGGAAACATTGCGGAGTCAAGCGCAGCTGGGCTCCAGCAGAGGTTTGACCTCACAAGCTTTTAAGTTGAGAATCTTGTCCCTGACGCTAAGATTAATGCACCACGTTCTATGCCACAAAATAATTAAGTCTCGTGTCCCCAGATCTTTTGATTGTTTCCTGTACCACCTGAAAACTAATACAAGCATCGCCATGCTCTATCGCACTTTGTAGCAAAGACTCAGCTTTTTGTTGTTTATAAGAATCTATATCATCAAACAAATAAACCAGCATGTTTGAGTCTAAGAAGTTATCAACGCTCATTCATTTCATCTCGGGTAAATTTACGCCCGCCAGTTGAAATTCGTTGGCGTAATTTCATAATGATATTGATAGCCTCTTTCGCTTTGACACTACGTCTTGCATAACCTTCTAGCCAAAGCCTGAATTGTTTATTTAAAGTAGTATGTTCAGACCGTGCTCGGCTACGCGCTGATTCGATAAGCTCTTCATCTGCACTTAAGGTAATATTTTTCACTTTGGTTTTCCGCCTAAAATATAAATTACACGATAACAGTGTGCACTATTATCGTGAATATTTGGCAATTATTATTGTATTAAAAACTCACATATTTTAAAACAGACAAAGTTCTGCACATTTTTGTTTTAATAATATTGATAAATTAATCAAACTTGCTTTAAGCTATACACCATGCAACTAGAAGATTCATTCAAACGTCAAATAAGCTACCTTAGGCTTTCGGTTACTGATCACTGTAACTATAATTGCTTTTATTGTCGCACGGAGGAGGATGCTGGCAGTCTGAGTGGTGAGTTTTTAACTTCAAATGAAATATGCAAAACTGTTAGAATTTTCACTGAACTTGGAGTACAAAAAATTCGCTTAACCGGTGGTGAGCCACTAATCAGAAAAGACATAGAGCAGATTGTAAAGTCTTTAGGCAAGTTACCAAAACTTAATAGTTTGTCTTTATCAACCAATGCCCATTTGTTGGATAAACATGCTAGAGCCTTTAAACAAAATGGCTTGTCTCGGGTTAATATATCTTTGGACACACTTGATAATAAACGTTTTAGTGACATAACTCAGGGTGGCAACCTTGATAAAGTATTAAAAGGCATAGATGCTGCGATTGATGCTGGTCTTGGCCCAATAAAAATAAATATGGTGGTGATGCAAGATAGAAATGTCGATGAAATCGAAAGTATGCTTGATTTTGCTATCGCTAAAAACATTCAACTACGATTTATCGAAACTATGCCAATTGGTAGCGCAGGTCAACAAGCTTTAAAGCAGCATTACCCTGCTGATAAAATTCTACAAAGAGTACAGGAACATTGTCAAAGTAGTTTAATTAAACAAAATAGTAAATTTGATGCAGGTCCTGCCAGGATTTATACAATTAAAAATACTAAGGTTAAAGTCGGGGTTATTTCAGCACTATCCCAGCATTTTTGTGATACCTGTAATCGGGTACGTTTGACTGCCAAAGGTAGATTAATCTTGTGTTTAGGTCAGGAAAACAGCATTTCTTTGCGCGATGAAATTCGTGCTGACAAATCTGATGAACAGATTAAACAACTTATCACAAAAACAATCCTTAAAAAACCTGAGCGACATGACTTCAATACCTCGACAGATAACGCCATAAATAACCAAATGGTCAAACTAGGTGGCTGACACCACTTTGCTTTATTATGCACATGACTCAATGTGCAGTTATTTTTATGCATTACTCAATACTTATCCTGACCGCTGCTGCTGTTGCGACTGGTGCTAAAGTCAAAGCTAAAATCAAAATTGCGCCCAGGGCATAGAAATAACCAATAACCGGTAAGTCTGCTGCTGCATCATGCACAGCTAAAGTACCAATAATAAGTACTGGCACATAAAGCGGTAAAATCAATAATGACAACAACACGCCTGAGCGTTTAAGCCCGACAATCAGCCCCACACCTATCGCCCCGATTAAACTTAAACTTGGCGTACCTAATAACAAGCTGATAATCAATGTGCCTTGTGCTGACTCTGGCAAAAACAATAACACTCCCAATAAAGGTGCAACTAAAATAAGTGGCAATCCTGCCACCAGCCAATGTGCAATTATCTTGCCTAAAACCATTAAAGAAAATTCCCGTGGACTTAAAATAATTTGTTCCAAAGAACCATCATCATAATCGCCTTTAAAAATACCATCTAAAGATAATAAAGTCGACAACAAAGCTGCAACCCAAATAATCCCTGGGGCAATTTTTCCCAAGATAGTGCTTTCAGAGCCAATGCCTAACGGAAACATTGACACCACTATAATAAAAAATAAAATCGGGTTGATTAACTCATTCAGATTACGAAAACTTAAAATAAGATCACGTTTTATAATAAATAATAGCGAACCCATCTTTAAGTCTCCTGACAAAAATCTAGTGGATTAAGACTTTTATATCGATTTGTTAATTTTTGCAATGGCTGATGAGTGGTTATGATTATAATTCCATTATTCTCTAGATGATCAAGAAAAACCTGCTCCAGTTTATCTATGCCTGTAACATCCAACGCGGTAAATGGTTCATCTAAAATCCACAACTGGCAGTCACTTACAAACAATCTTGCAAGCCCTACTCGTCTTTTTTGTCCGGCGGATAAATTACCACATGGTATATCTTCAAAACCATGAAGTTCTAAAGCAGCAAGCACAGCAAATAAATCCTGTTGATTAGCACCTTTTAAACCACGAGCAAATTGCAAATTTTCAATCGCAGTAAGTTCGGCTTTAATTCCAGTTTGATGTCCAAGGTATTGCATATCAGAAAAATAAGATTCTGATTGGTGAATAGGTTCACCATCCCAGATAGTTTGTCCAGACTCAGCCTGCACTAAACCAGCGATAATTCTTAAAAGACTGGTCTTGCCACAACCATTATGACCTTTGATTTGTAAAATTTCACCTGCCTGCAAGCCAAAACCAAGCTCGGCAAATAATTGCCGCTCGCCCCTGGTGCAACTTAATGCATCTGCTTCTAAATTTGATTTGCTGTTATAAATCAATGCCATTTTACTCGCTAAGTTTTATGCTCTAGAATTATAATCAGTCGTGAACAATACACAAGATAATAAAATAAGGCAAATTAAGATATTAGCACTTTAAATTAATAAAGTATTTGACATAATCTTACTTGAAAATTGACTCTACTATCTGTACACTAGCACAACTTTTGTTGCGGGGTGGAGCAGTCTGGTAGCTCGTCGGGCTCATAACCCGAAGGTCGTTGGTTCAAATCCAGCCCCCGCTACCACTTTTTAAAATCCTTATTTTGGTTTTATTTTATAAAATAAGGTGTCTTACGATCTAGTAGATTTATATAGATAATAAGGCTAGGCTGATTGATGATTAAAGCCCACTAACGCGTTTTGTGGGTTTTTTTGTATTTGTCGTTTAGTGATGCTACAATACAAGCAGCCATATTTAACCAAGGATACATGAAAATACATGAAACCATCGAGTAAAATTGCTGAATTGACCGAGTTAATCGCTCCGGCGGTGAGCGCCTGTGGTGTTGAGCTTTGGGGCATTGAGTTCATGCCACAAGGCCGCAAATCTTTGCTAAGAATTTATATCGAAGTCAGCGCCGAGCAGCGTGCCAATGGCGAGCACGTGACCATTGAGGATTGTTCTGCGGTCAATCATCAGGTGTCAGGCGTATTGGATGTGCATGACCCGATCGCAGGCGAGTATATTTTAGAGGTCTCAAGCCCTGGTTTTGACCGTCCGTTATTCAGCCCAGAGCAGGTGGCACTGTTTGTTGGTGAGATTGTTAATCTGCGCCTGATTCATGCCATCGGTCAGGGCGACACCAAGCGCCGCAAGGTCGTGGGTCGTCTGCTTGAGGTGGGCGAGACGAGCATGAAAGTCGTCACCGAAGATAAGTTAGAATTTGACATCGAATTTAATAATGTGGATAAAGCTCATCTGATTTATGAAGATTGAGTCAATAACATAAAACCAACCAACCAAAATTAACCCAAAGGATCGAAGATGAGCCGTGAAATTTTAACCGTTGTTGAGACGGTCAGTAACGAAAAAGGGCTAAATCCTGAAGATATTTTTGAAGCGATTGAGCAAGCCTTAGTCGTATCTACCAAGAAAAAAGTCTATACCGAGCAGCCGGAAGTAGCGATTCGCGTGGCGATTGACCGTAAGACTGGCGATTATGATACTTATCGTTATTGGACGGTCGTTGCTGACGAAGATCATGAGATGCCAGCTTGTCAGCTTGCCATCAGTGATCTTGATGAGAATGAATGGAAGATCGGCGACATCAAAGAAGAGCAAATCGAGTCTATCGAATTTGGTCGTATCGCTGCTACCCAAGCCAAGCAAGTCATCATCCAAAAAATCCGTGAAGCTGAACGTGCGTTGGTGGCGGATGCATTCGAAGCGCGCGTGGGCGAGCTGATCACTGGCGAAGTTAAAAAACAAAGCCGTGACGGTTATGTGATTGATCTAGGTGACAACGCTGAAGGTTATCTGGCTAAAGACCAAGCGCTACCACGTGAAATTCTACGTCCAAAATCACGCGTGACCGCACTTCTACATCAAGTGAATCGTGACGGTCGTGGCTCGCAGCTTTTGTTGTCTCGTACACACAAAGACATGTTGGTTGAGCTGATGACCAAAGAAGTCCCAGAGATTTCAGAAGGCATCATCGAGATTCGTGACGTGGCGCGTCTGCCAGGTCTGCGTGCTAAGATTTCTGTTAAGACGAATGACCATCGCATCGACCCAGTGGGTGCGTGTATCGGCATGCGTGGTACTCGCATCCAAGCAGTACAACAAGAGCTTGATGGCGAGCGCGTGGATGTGGTGGTATGGAGCGATGATCCTGCTCAGTACATCATCAGCGCCCTTGAGCCTGCTGACGTATCTAGCCTGGTGCTAGACGAAGATGCTAAGACTGCCGACATTATCTTTGCGACCAATGACCAACTTGCTCGCGCCATCGGTTCTCAAGGTCAAAACGTACGTCTGGCATCTGATTTAACAGGCTACAAGCTAAACATGATGCTAGAGTCTGAATATCTAGAGCGCCAAGCATCAGAATCTCAAGGCTATATCGACCTATTCTATGAGCGTCTAGAAGTTGATCGTGATCTGGCAGAAGCTTTGGTTGAGATTGGCTTTACCAGCATCGAAGAAGTGGCCTATGTGCCAGTTGAGACTTTCCATGACATCGAAGGTCTTGATGACGAAGCGATCGCCACCATCCAAGAACGCGCCAAAGAAGTTGTTATCGCTGATGAGCTTGAAAAACAAAAGAACATCAAAGAGCCAAGTGCTGAGCTGCTTGCGCTAGAAGACATGACGACTGAGATCGCTTATAAGCTGGCTGAGCGTGATATAATTACGCTAGACGACTTGGCAGAACAAGCAGTCTTTGATATCGAAGACATTGAAGGGCTGGACAGTGAACTTGCAGGCAAGATCATCATGAACGCTCGTAAATCGTGGTTCGAATAACCATGCGCGCCACTGGTGTGAGTGCCTTGTGATGGGTACATTTAATTAAGTAATTGCCAAAACACCTAATTTTTTGAGTGATTTGGCAAGCAATAAGACAACAGGCGACGACAAGTCGCCCTTGCCAAAACACAAAATCAGGTGAATACATGACAGATACCAATAAAGATAATAAACGTATTAGCATTAAATCAAAAACCACATCTACTGCCAAAGTAACTGGCACATCAGGTAAAGCAAAAGCGGTCAATGTTGTCAAAACAAAAAAGATCGTTTTTGAGAAGCCAGATGCCAATAAAATCGCTGAAGAAGTCGCCGCTCAGGTCAAGGCTGCTGAAGAAGTGCGCCTAAAAGCCGCCGAGGAAAAACAGGCTGCTGAGCGCAACAAACAAGAAGCTGCCGAACGTCAAGCCGCGACTCTTGCCGCCATGCGTGCAAGCAGCGATGATCAAGAAAAAACCACGTCATCATCAGCTTCTGTTGTCGTCAAAAAAGCCAAAAAAGACGACGAAGCTACTGATGCTAAGTCTGATAAAGCTGACAACAAAGCCAAAAAACCTGCACCAAAACCTGCCAAGGCAGAAACTGCTGAAGACAAAGCAGCTCGTAAGGCTCGCGAAGCTGAAGAAGAGAAGCTGCGTCAATTAGAAGCAGAGAATCGCCGTAAAGCTGCCGAAGAAGCGCAAAAACGCACGCTAGAGCAGATGAAGCAGATGGCAAGCCGTTATAGCGACAAAGAAGACAGCTCAAGCACCATCGTCCGTAAAGATGAACCACTTGCCAAAGGTCTGGTGGGTGCAGCACTTGAAGAATCTTTTGAAAAAGAGCGTCGTGAGATTAAGCGTGGCACTAACACCAACTCTAGCCGTTCAAAAGGCGGCAAGAAAAAAGGCAGAGAAGAGATTGAGATCAAGAACAAACAGCGTGGACTAAAATCATCTCAGTCAGGCAAGCATAAGTTTGAGATGCCTGTTGAGAAGATTGTCTATAATGTTGAAGTTGGTGAATCGATCGTTGTTTCTGACCTTGCTCAGAAGATGGCGGTTAAGGTTCGCGAGGTCATCAAATCACTCATGAAAATGGGTGAGATGGTTCGTGAATCTGACACCATTGACCAAGACACCGCAGGTCTTGTGGTTGAAGAATTTGGTCATAACTTGGTGTTGGTGTCTGATACCAAGCTAGAAGACGACCTTCAAGAGGCTGTTGATGAGAAATCAGGCAACGTTCAAGCGCGCCCACCTGTTGTGACTATTATGGGTCACGTTGACCATGGTAAGACTTCATTGCTTGATAAGATTCGTGAAGCGAAAGTGGCAAGCGGCGAAGCGGGCGGTATTACTCAGCACATCGGTGCGTACCATGTTACAACCGATCGTGGCGTGATTACCTTCCTAGATACCCCAGGCCATGCCGCCTTTACCGCCATGCGTTCTCGTGGTGCACAGGCGACCGATATTGTTGTGCTTGTCGTCGCGGCTGATGATGGCATGATGCCACAGACCGAAGAGGCGATTGACCATGCGCGCGCAGCAGGTACGCCATTGATTGTCGCCATCAACAAGATGGACAAAGACACTGCCGATCCAGATCGCGTTATCAACGAATTGGCAGTAAAAGAAGTCGTGCCTGAGGCGTGGGGCGGTGATGTGCCAATGGTGCAAGTCTCTGCCAAGACAGGAATGGGCATCGATGAGCTATTAGAAACCATCAGTATCCAAGCAGAGATCATGGAGCTAGAAGCGCCATTAGATGGTGCAGCGCAGGGTGTGGTTATCGAATCTCGCATCGACAAAGGTCGCGGCGCGGTAGCGAGCTTACTTGTCAAAAAAGGTACGCTAAATCAAGGCGATCTGGTACTGGCTGGTGAATTCTATGGTAAAGTGCGTGCGATGACCGATGAGAATGGCGATCGCATCAAGACCGCAGGACCATCGATCCCTGTTGAGATCTTAGGTCTGCCTGATGCTCCGGCAGCTGGTTCTGAATTCTTGGTGGTGTCAGATGAGAAGAAGGCGCGTGAAGTTGCTGACTTCCGTGCGGCGCGTGAGCGTGATCGCGTGCTAGAGCGTCAGAATAAGATGCGCCTAGATACGCTGTTTGAGAGCATGGGCAATGACATTGCAACCTTGAACATCATCCTCAAAACTGACGTTCGTGGTTCGCTCGAAGCACTGCTTAGCGCCCTTGATGAGCTCTCAACTGATGAAGTTAAAGTGCGTGTTATCAGCTCAGGCGTTGGTGCCATCACAGAATCTGACGTGATCTTGGCGGAATCTAGTGAAGCTGTACTTCTTGGCTTTAACGTGCGTGCCGACACGGCAGGTAAGCGTAAAGCTGATGAAGCAGGCTTAGATATTCGTTACTATAGCGTCATCTATGGTCTGATCGATGACGTGAAAGCTGCGATGAGCGGTATGTTGGCACCAGAGCATCGTGAGAAGATCTTGGGTACCGCCGAGGTTCGTGACGTGTTCCGCTCTAGTAAGTTTGGCGCGGCAGCAGGTTGTATGGTTCAAGAAGGTACCATCTACCGCAACAAGCCAATCCGCGTTCTGCGTGATGACAAGGTAATCTTCACCGGTCAGCTGCAATCACTGCGTCGCTACAAAGACGACGTCAATGAAGTTAAAGCAGGCATAGAATGTGGTCTGGCAGTCAAAGGTTATGAAGTGGCTGTGGGCGATAAGATTGAGGTCTTTGAGGTTCACGAAGTTAAGCGCGAGCTCTAATTAAACACTTCTGAACAAAACCCTACAAGTTGTAGGGTTTTGTTTTTTTGCATAAAATACATTATACTACTTTAGATTTTAATTATATTTTGGATTATTATGAATCAACGTTTACAACGACTGGCTGATCAAATTCAGCGCACTTTATCTGTACTTATCCGCGATGAGATTAATGACCCGCGTTTGACTGGTTTTGTGACCATCTCTGGTGTCAAAGTCAGCCCTGATTTGGGTTATGCGGATGTTTATGTCACCATTTTGGAGCCATCTCAAGATGGTGGCATGAATAAAGAAGCACATCAAGAAAGCATCAATGTGCTTAAAAATGCAGCAGGCTTTTTGCGTACCGAGCTGTCACATACCATGAAGACTCGTACCACACCACGCCTAAGATTCCATTATGATGAGGTGACCGCTCACGGCAATCACATGATGAATCTGGTCAGTCAAGCCATGCAAAAAACTGGCGAATCTGAGGCTGACGATACGGATAATTCTTAATGTCAAAACAGATCGTCTCGGGTGTATTATTACTGAATAAGACCATCGGCATCAGCTCCCATTCAGCTCTTGCCCAAGCCAAACGCTTGTTTATGTCAGCAGATTTTGACAGCAAAAAAGCAGGGCATACCGGCACGCTTGATCCGATGGCGACGGGGCTTTTGCCGATTTGCTTAGGCGAGGCGACCAAGTTTAGCAGCTTTGGGCTAGATGCTGATAAGGGCTATACCGCCATCATTAAGCTTGGTGAACAGACTGATACGGGTGATAAAGAAGGACAAGTCATCGCCCAAAAAGCCGTTCCAACTTTTGATAGGCGTGCACTTGATGAGATTGCAAACAGCCTAATGGGCGAGCAATTACAAACCCCGCCCATGTACTCCGCCCTAAAAAAAGACGGCAAAAAGCTCTACGAATATGCCCGAGACGGTATCGAGATAGAGCGAGAGTCACGCCTCATTGTCATTCATCATTTGGCTTTGACCAAATTAAGCGATAACGAAATCGCCCTTGATGTCATCTGTTCTAAAGGCACTTATGTGCGCGTGCTTGGCGAGACGATAGCTGAACGGCTTGGCACGGTTGGGCATTTGACTGCTTTGCACCGCACCAGCACAGGCGGATTTAACGTGTCGGATGCGATAAGTGTCGATGAGCTTTCAGATTTATCTTTTGATGAGCGATTTGGCAAGCTATTACCCGTTGATGTATTGCTTAATCATTTACCTATTATCAAACTCACCACAGACGAAACGGCACGCATTAAAATGGGGCAGCGACTTAATGTCAAAGACCGTATTGATGATTTAGTACTTGATGCTGATTCTCTACAAGTACGTCTGTATTGCGATGATAAGTTTATTGGACTTGGGCAGGTGGAGAAAAATGGGCGGCTGCAGCCTGTGAGAGTTATTTCAGCTTAGAAATGTTGCTGAATGTTGTGAGGTTTTGTTTTTGATTTTCAAATGACATTTTTGAATTTCCATGATATAATAAAAATTCATGCCAATAGGCTTAGGCAGGCTTTAGCAATGCAATGCTTGCCCGAATTATTTCGCATTGCTCATATAGGAATTTAGTTATGCTAACTAATCAAGATCGTATCGACATCATTGCAAAATACAAGCGCGCTGAGAATGACACTGGTAGCCCAGAAGTACAAGTTGCACTTCTAACTGCTCGTATCAACGACCTACAAGACCACTTCAAGGCACACAAAGCTGACCATCACAGCCGCCGCGGTCTTATCCGTATGGTTAACCAACGTCGTAAACTTCTAGACTACCTAAAAGGTAAAGATCTAAATCGTTACACTGATTTGATCGCATCTTTGGGTCTACGCCGTTAATTTTAAAATTAGCTCGGCTAATTTTTACCAAAAACGGTGTGCGTTTGCGTGCCGTTTTTGTTATTTTATGTTTATTGTGGGCAGTGGTCTTAGAACTCTAAGAAATGTTTTATAAATCAATTAATTGCAGTTAAAACATCTCTTAGGGCTTTAAACCATGTCCAAGTTTATTAAAGGAAATACTATGTTTAATATCATTCGCCAAGAATTCCAATATGGCAACCAACAAGTTGTTCTAGAGACAGGTCGTGTTGCGCGTCAGGCCAACAGCGTGCTCGTTCACATGGGTGACGTGTCGGTACTGGTGGCGGTTGTTGTTCGTCCAGAAGCGGTTGCAGGTCAGAACTTCTTCCCATTGACTGTCAACTACCAAGAAAAAATGTACGCATCAGGTAAAATCCCTGGCGGCTATGGCAAGCGTGAAGGTCGTGCGTCAGAGTTTGAGACGCTAACCAGTCGTCTGATTGACCGCCCGATCCGTCCATTGTTCCCAGAAGGTTATGTGAACGAAATCCAAGTAACCGCGACCGTTATCTCATCAGGTAAGACCCAAGATGCAGACATCGCAGCGATGATCGGTACTTCTGCAGCACTTGCCATCTCTCCTGCGCCATTCAACGGTCCAATCGGTGCAGCTCGTGTCGGCTTCATCAATGGCGAGTACGTACTAAACCCAAATCACGCTCAAATGAAAGAAAGCCAGCTTGACCTAGTGGTTGCTGGTACGAAGGCTGCAGTGCTTATGGTTGAATCTGAAGCGGATGAGCTGTCAGAAGATCAAATGCTGGGCGCGGTACTATACGGTCACGGTCAGCAGCAAGTTGTGATTGAAAATATCAATGCATTTGCGGCTGCGGTTGGTAATGCTAAGGCTGAATTTGTCGCGCCTGCGATCAACGAAGAGCTAAACGCACAGCTAAAAGATCAATTCACCGCCAAGGTGAGCGAGGCGTACACCATCACTGTTAAGCAAGATCGCTATGCACGTCTAGACGAACTAAAAGATGAAGCATTGGCTTTAGCAGGCGATGAGACAGCAGAAGATTATGCGGATAAAGTTGCTCAGATCAAAGAGCTGTTCGAGACTCTAAAATATCGCACCGTACGTGACAACATCCTATCAGGTAAGCCGCGTATCGATGGACGTGATCTAGAGACTGTGCGTGCGCTTGATATTCAAGTAGGTGTGTTGCCTTATACGCACGGTTCAGCGCTATTTACTCGTGGCGAGACCCAAGCACTGGTAACCACCACGCTAGGTACCAGCCGTGACGTGAACTTGGTGGATAGTCTATCAGGCACTAAGCAAGATCACTTCATGCTACATTACAACTTCCCACACTATTCAGTGGGTGAGACTGGTCGTGAAGGCGGTCCAAAACGCCGTGAAATCGGTCATGGCCGTCTGGCGCGTCGTGGTGTTCAAGCGATGTTGCCAGCTGCTGAGCGCTTCCCATACACGATCCGTGTGGTATCTGACATCACCGAATCGAACGGCTCATCATCGATGGCATCTGTCTGCGGTGCATCACTATCATTGATGGATGCAGGCGTACCACTAAAAGCACCTGTAGCAGGCATCGCGATGGGTCTCGTTAAAGAAGGCGAGAGATTCGCGGTATTGTCAGACATTCTAGGTGATGAAGACCACCTAGGCGACATGGACTTTAAAGTCGCAGGTTCGGTAAATGGTATCACTGCGCTACAGATGGACATCAAGATTGAAGGCATCACTGCTGACATCATGGAGCAAGCCCTAAAACAAGCGCATGCAGGTCGTATCCACATCCTAAATGCCATGAACGAAGTGATCGCAACTTCTCGCACCGAGATTAACGCTCATGCACCGAACTATGCGACCATCGAGATCAACCCAGAGAAGATCCGTGATGTGATCGGTAAAGGTGGTGCAACCATCCGCGCCCTAACTGAAGAGACTGGCGCGACTGTAGATATCGATGACAATGGTGTGATTCGTATCTTTGGCGAATCTAAGGCATCTACTCGCGCCGCCATCGCTAAGATTGAGGCGATTACTGCTGAGGTTGAAGTAGGCACGATCTACACAGGTACGGTTGCTCGTATTGTTGAATTTGGTGCGTTCGTGACCATCCTTCCAGGCACTGACGGTCTGGTGCACATCAGCCAAATCTCTGATGAGCGCGTAGAGAATGTCAGCGACTACCTAAAAGAAGGTCAAACTGTTAAAGTTCAAGTGCAAGACATCGACAATCGTGGACGCATCAAGCTAACCATGAAAGGCATTGAGCAATAATAAGCGAATCGAACTTACAAAACCGTCCTTCATAGGGCGGTTTTTAGAAACTGTTAGCCAAAATTATAATATTAGGATGTGCTAATGACGAATTTTATTAATCAAACGACCGCCCTTGCTGACTGTGTTGGGCAGACGCCATTGGTAAAGCTGTCTCAACTTGCCAGCGACACAAGCGCAACGCTACTTGCCAAGCTTGAAGGTAATAACCCGGCAGGCTCAGTCAAAGATCGTCCTGCTTTTAATATGATCGACCAAGCTGAAAAGCGTGGCGACATTAAGCCAGGTGACACACTTATTGAGGCGACAAGCGGCAACACCGGCATTGCGCTTGCCATGGTCGCAGCCATGAAAGGCTATAAGATGACGCTTATCATGCCAAAAAATTCCACCCAAGAGCGTAAAGATGCAATGACCGCCTATGGGGCGACATTGATCGAAGTGGAGCAGGGCATGGAGGAGGCGCGTGATTTGGCGCTACAGATGCAGGCTGATGGGCTTGGTATCGTGCTAGATCAGTTCAATAACGACGATAACAAAGAGGCTCATTATCTGACCACAGGCCCTGAGATTTGGGCGCAGACAGGCGGTAAGATAACGCACTTTGTCAGTTCGATGGGCACGACAGGCACTATTATGGGCGTGTCAAAATACCTAAAAGAGCAAAATCCTGACATCCAAGTCATCGGATTGCAGCCTGATGAACATTCAAGTATTGCGGGCATCAGAAGATGGCCGACAGAGTATTTGCCGGGGATTTTTGATGCGTCATTGGTCGATACTCTGATGGATGTCAATCAAAAAGACGCTGAGATCTATATGCGTAAACTTGCCAAAGAAGAAGGTGTGTTCTGTGGTGTATCAAGTGGCGGCGCGGCTTGGGCGGCGCATCAGATCGCCAAGAACAACCCTGATGCCATCATCGCATTCATCGTCTGTGACCGTGGTGATCGTTATTTATCAACGGGTCTGTTCGGTGTGATTGATTGAGCCAAATAAAGGAGAGCGCATGAATACCACAAGCCCAATTTTGGTTTTTGATATTGAGACAATCCCTGATATTGAGACGGGGCGACGTCTATATCCTGAGCTAAAAGACTTGTCGGACGATGATGCTTTGACCGCACTCATTGCCTTGCGTCAAGCCGAGGCGGGCAATGACTTTATGCGTTTGCCTTTGCATAAGATTGCTTGTTTGTCATTCTTGTGGGTGGAAAATGGGGAGTTCTCGTTGCACTCACTTGCGCTGGATCGATTGGCTGAAGCAGATATTTTAAGAAAGTTCTTTCGTGCGTTTGCTAAAAAGCCCGTACTGGTCAGCTGGAATGGTTCAGGCTTTGATGTTCCTGTGCTGCTATACCGCGCACTGCACCATAAGATCAGCGCACCTGCTTTGTTTAATTCAGCGAACAAGCCTGATTATTTGTATCGCTATGGCGAGATGCATGTTGATTTGATGGACAAAATGTCGCTGTATAACGGCTACAGTAAACAAAAACTTGACACCATCGCTGCTCTGTGCGGCTTTGCAGGCAAGGGCGAAATCGATGGCTCTCAAGTTGTACCGATGGTGCAAAGTGGCGACTGGCAGAAGCTGACCACGTATTGTGAATCGGACGTGCTTAATACTTGGCTCATTTACCTTAGATGGCTGATTTTGACTGGTAAGGCAGACCTTGATGGCTGCGAGATGATGATTGCGCAGACGCATGAGTTCGTCTCAAAAATCAAAAATGCCGACAACACACTGCGTCATGAGCGATTCTTAAATGCTTGGCAATGATAAAAAACACCCAATGATGATTGGGTGTTTTTTAATCAAAAGAAATTTAACTTTATGACATTATCAGCGATGATTTTGATCGCGATGATGGTCAGTAGCCAAGGTAGGATGCGCTTTAGCCATGGCATGGGCATGCGGTGGCGTAGCTTGGTGCCCACCCATGAGCCGATGATGGCGCCGATGATCATCATCACGATTACCCGCCAATAATCCATAAACACAAAGCCCATCGACACATACATGATGAGCTTAATCAAGTGCACGATGGAGATCATGGCAGAGGCGGTTGAGACGACGACGTGGTTGTCGTTGTATTTTTTGATGAGTAGTGGCATGTGCATGGGGCCTGGCGCACCAACAAAAAGACCAATGCCTGTCTGTAAAAATCCAATCACGCCAAAGTTCTCAAAGCTCTTTAATAGCTCATTAAATTTATGCGACCACTGTGTGAGTAGGATATAAAAGCCAATCAATAGCGGAATCAGATCAAGCTTAATGAAGCGCACCAAAATCCCAAATACCACCGCGCCAATCAACGTACCGATCAGATAGGGCTTGATGTATGTCATGTCCACGTGCCTGCGCCCAAACCACGCGCGACTGGCATTGCTGGCAAGCTGAGTTGCACCATGCACCGGAATGATGGCAACGGTTGGTAGGAACATCGGCATGACGCCCGCCAAAATCATGCCGCCACCAAGACCTGTGATGCCGGTCATGGTTGAGGTGAGAAAGTTGATAATAGACAGCAGTAATTCAGACATGATGATTATCTTAAAAATGCAAAAGCCATTTTATCATAGCTTGGGTCATCTGATAAGCTTTGTAAGCAGCACAAAAGAACGCCTTTAAAAACATGATATAATACACAATCCACCCACCGATCAGGCAGGCATTCACTCATCATGGCAAGACAACAAAGACAAAGGCGCGGATCCGCACAGTCCAACAACGCATCACCGATCACCTTGACCATCAATGGGCTAACCCATGAAGGGCGAGGTGTGGCAGTCTATGATGAGACGCACGGCGACAAGCAAGGCAAAAAAATCTTTGTGAATTTTGCACTGCCTGACGAGATAGTGATGGCGCAGATTACGCATTCCAAGAAGTCATTTGACGAGGCGGATGCTGTTAGTATCATGAAAGACTGTCAGGACAGACAAGCGCCTTTTTGTCAGCATTATGGAGTCTGTGGCGGGTGCAGTCTGCAGCACTTACAGGCGGATGCTCAGATTACTCATAAGCAGTCGGTGCTGGCCAATCATCTGGCGCATCACGCCAAAGTTGCCCCCGATGTGTGGCGGCCGCCTTTGGTTGGCGATCGTGTGGCCTATCGAACCAAGGCTCGTCTTGGTGTGCGGTATCTGGCGCGTGATGATGAGCTGATTGTGGGATTTCGGGCGCGTTCGAGTAATTTTTTGACGGATGTGGCTGATTGTCCTATTCTAGATGTGCGCATCAATGAGCATTTGCAGGCTTTAAAAGACATCTTAAAACAGCTGACCGCCAAGACAGACATCACGCATCTAGAATTTGCTGCAGGTGATGAGCATTCCCAAGTCGCCATGATTGTCCGCCACATCAAGCCGATGAGCCGTGCTGATCAGGCGGCGCTTGTTGAATTTTGTCGATCGGTTGAATGGCAGCTATACCTACAGCCTAAGGGTGCTGATAGTGTACACCGCATTGATGCTAAGGATCTGCCGAATACTCAGACCGTTCCGCCTGTCGGTGGGCTGTTTTACCATTTGCCTGATTTTGATCTTGTCATGGAGTGTTCGCCGCTGGACTTTACGCAGGTGAATCTGTCGGTGAATTGCCAGATGATTAAGCTTGCGTGCGAGCTGCTCGACCTGCAAGAAGGCGAGTGCGTGCTTGATCTGTTCTGTGGATTGGGTAATTTTAGCTTGCCATTGGCGCGCATGGTGGGTCAATCTGGTCAAGTCATTGGTGTGGAAGGCAGCACTCAGATGACCAAGCGCGCCGAGATGAATGCTGCCGCCAATGGTATTCATCATGCTAAGTTCTACGCTCAAGACCTAACCCAAGATTTCTCAGATGAGCCGTGGGTGCAGGATGTGGATGCGCTGCTCATTGATCCGCCGCGTGCGGGTGCGTTAGAGGTCATGGCATATCTTGGCAAATTTAATGCCAAGCGCATCGTATATGTCTCATGCGATCCTGCCACGCTTGCGCGTGATACAGCGCTGATCATCGCTCAGGGCTATCGCCTGACCCATGCAGGCGTGATGGACATGTTCTGCCATACGTCGCATGTGGAGAGTATTGTTAGATTTGAAAAGTCATGATAGTACAAAACATGCTAAACTACCGATGATGTGAGATTTTGATGATGGATAGTCATGAATAGATTTCGTTTTGGCTTAAAAAGCGCATACGGACAGCTGATTTTATTGGTTTTTTTGCCGATTGTGGTGCTTGCCTTGGTGGGTGGTTATTTGGTGTTTAGCGAGGTGCGCCGTGCTGTACTCTCTGAGCAGGACGTACTTGCGCAGGCGGCACTGCTTCGCTATGAGACTGCTGCCGAGCCATTATTAAGCCAAATTGGTCAGGATGTAGATTCTCAGCTGGCACTGTTTGATTCTGAGCTTGCCAATAAAGTGCTGACCTATGGCATTCAAAATCGCCAAGATGTAGGCGCGCTCAGCGGTGTGCTAGAGGGTGTCAATTCCATGCGCACTCAGCGTGTGCAGCGTCTTGCCATCATCAAGTATGACGGATCGGTTCTGCACGCGATGGGGGTTCAGGCAAGTGCGCCTTGGGGTGAATTTGATGTGAACGCACCGCACGTGCTGCGCTTAGATACTGGCTATGGCACGGCATATGGCAATCCTTTGACGGTGAACGGCGAGCGTTATTGGCTCATGGTCGAGATGGACAACGAGCCTTTGGCCATTACTTATTATCATGTGGTGCTGGCGTTATCGATCACGGGACTGATCACAATTTTGTTGTTATTGCTGATTTTAAATATTTATTCTAAGCGCTGGATCGCGCCCATTTATGAGATGCGATTGTATCTGCAACGCTTGGATGCGGATAATCTATCGACGCCTGTGAAGGTGCGTGCCGATGGTGAATTTTCACTGCTGCAGCGGGATTTTTTGAGGGCGATTAGAAGGCTCGAAGGCAGCTTTAATGAGCTAAAAAATCACGCCGAAGAGACCGAGCGCGACCTACAACAAGCCTTTGACGAGATGGAAATGCAAAACATCTCCATCCGTAACTCGCGCGATGCCGCCGTCTCAACCAGCCAAGCCAAATCGGCTTTCTTGGCGAACATCAGTCACGAGCTGCGCACCCCATTAAACAGCATTGATGGCTTTATTAATCTGCTCGCCAGAAAAGAAGGCCTGACCAGCGAACAAAACCTATACGTCCAAACCATTAAAAAATCATCCGCGCACCTGCTTGCGCTCGTGAATGACGTGCTTGATTTTTCAAAGATTGAGGCGGGTAAATTGGTGCTTGATCGCCATGAGTTTGATCTGTATGCGACAATCTATGATGTGGTGGACATGCTGTCACCCGCCGGACTTGAAAAGCATCTGCGTCTGGCGGTACTGTTCTACAACGATGTGCCGACCAATGTGGTGGGCGATAGCCTGCGTGTTAAGCAGATTTTGACGAATCTGGTGGGCAATGCGATCAAATTCACCGACACAGGTGGGGTGGTGGTACGTGTTAGCCTATCGGACAGACGTGACGACTATCTACACATCGCGGTGGAGGATACCGGCAAAGGCGTGAGCGAGGCGGATAAGGCTCAGCTATTTAAGAGCTTTAGCCAAGGCGATCTGTCGGTAACGCGTCGCTATGGGGGTACGGGACTTGGGCTTGTGATCTCTAAGCAGCTGACGGTGATGATGGGTGGCGAGATTGGCTTTTTTGATAATAACAGCGAAAACATCGCTCAGACGGGGGCGACCTTTTGGTTTGAAATGCCGATAGGCCAAGCGCATAATTCGGATGTTGCGATATTACCGCCTGCCATTCGTGCCAATATTCTAGTATGGATTAACCATGCGCCCGCTCTGCAGGTGTTAAAGGCAAGTCTGGCCGGCACAGGCGCGCAAATTACCGAAGCGATCGGTTTGGCAGATTTGCTTGAGCAGCTGGATGATGAGCATGAGTTTGATTGGGTAATTGTCGATAACTTCGGTCAGGATGCCGCTCAAGATGATATTGGTGCGATTCTAAGGCAGATTCGCCTGCGCTATCAGGGTCGATTAGCGGCATATGGCTATCAGGTGGGTGTGGATGGTTCATTGTTGGAGCGTTATCATGCCAGCGCGCTGTACGAACCGATGGATAAACGACAGCTTTATGACTTATTGTCAAATCATAAAACCGACAAGCCGACCAGACAACAAAGATTCACGGGCGCGCGCGTATTGGCGGTTGATGATCATCTGCCGAATCTGCTGGTGCTTGAGGCGTTCTTAGGCGAGCTTGGTGTTGAGGTCGTGACGGCGGGTAGTGGTTTTGATGCTATCGAGATCATGACCAAAACCGTCACAGGCACGAGTGCGCCGATTGACCTAATTTTTATGGATGTGCAGATGCCTAGAATGTCGGGACTGGAGGCGAGTATTCAGATTCGTAAGATTGAGCAGGCGCATCTGGCGACGCCCGTGCCGATCATTGCGCTGACCGCTCACGGGCTGTCTGATGAGAAGGATCGCTTGGTTGCATCGGGTTTGAATGATTATGTGGGCAAGCCAATCGGGCACATGCAATTGGTTCAGACGCTAGAGCGTTGGCTGCATCATGGTGACGAAGAGGTAAACACCACCCAAGCTCTGACCCAAGAGGCTGAGCTGATGCAAATTGCCACAAATAGCAATGAGCCCATCAAAGATAATAATGTCATTCCACCCAAATCACAAGGTGTGTTGGCTGATATCGATTGGCAAGATGCCTTGAATCGTGCGGCGAATAAAGCGGACTTGGCAGAAAAACTGCTGACAATGATCATTGAGAATGCCGAGAACGAAAAACAAGAACTAGAACGCGCGTGGGCAGAGCGCAATCGCAGCGAACTTGCGCAATTGGCGCACCGCATGGTGGGCGCATCGCGTTATGCGGGCGTGCCAAGACTGCGCCAGATGGCAGAGATTTTTGAGACGAATTGCCGCGCCGACATCCATGCGGTGAACGCCAGCCATTTTGTCAGCATGCGACCCAGTTATCGTGCGCTCATCGATGCGCTTGATAGCTTGGGTGCGATTGACTTAAAGGTTTATCTGTCAGGTCAGACGGTGGATGAGACGCGCATGAATTGGAAAATGTAGCTTGGGTGAATGGCTTTGCATTTAAAAATGATTAGTCATCACTTTAGCCCATAGGCGATGATCTCCATCCTGCGACTGATGCAGGGTGGGCGTTTTGTTTTTGGATTGATTGGGGTGAAAATAAATGTCAGAAATTTTGGTAATTTTGCTTATTTTAACCAAAAATCATCGCCGATTATTCGCCAAAATCTGTTATAATGACGCCATTTATTTTTCTATTTTTGTAAAGGTATCGCCATGATCAGCACCATCGCAGGGCATCGTTTTTTGACGGATTTTCAAGCCAAAAAATTGGCAGCTCAGCTAGAACAAAAAGCAGGGCTAAAGATTAGCGCACTTGACAGTCAGCAGGTTTATGTTTTTGATCAAGCCATTAGTGGCGCTGACCATACTAAGGCAGTAAACCTACTTAACCAAGGCGAAGAAGTTACCCTAAAAGGCGCTCAAGTTGGTCAAGTTCAGGTGGTGGTGGCGCCGCGTTTTGGTACGATTAGCCCGTGGGCATCTAAGGCGACCGATATTTTTAATAACTGCGGCGTCAAGGTAAATCGTCTTGAGCGCGTGGGGGTGTTCACATTGACGGGCGATGATCTGCCTGCCAAACTGCCGGCTGCTGCTGAATCGATTCTACATGACCGCATGACCCAAAGCTTGGTGTATGATTTGGATGATGTGGCAGCGCTGTTTATTGATGGTGAGCCTGCGCACCTTGAGCGTGTGGACATCATGGGGCAGGGGCGTGATGCTTTGGTGCGTGCTAATACTGAATTTGGCTTTGCTTTATCAAGCGAAGACATCGATTATTTGGTTGAAAATTTCACCAAATTGGGTCGTAATCCGACCGACGTTGAGCTGATGATGTTCGCCCAAGCCAACTCAGAACACTGCCGTCACAAGATCTTTAATGCCGAATGGACGATTGATGGCGAAGTACAGCCAAAATCGTTGTTCAAGATGATTAAAAATACCCACGAACAAAATTCAGAAGGTATCTTGTCGGCCTATAAGGACAATGCGGCGGTGATGGAAGGCTTTGAGGCGGCGCGTTTTTATCCTACTAAGAATGACGCAGGCGAGGCGCAGTACGGCTTTCATGATGAGCAGATTGACATCTTGATGAAAGTAGAGACGCACAACCACCCAACTGCCATTGCTCCGTTCGCGGGTGCGGCGACTGGTGCAGGTGGTGAGATTCGTGATGAGGGCGCGACTGGTCGTGGCGGTAAGCCAAAAGCAGGTTTGGCGGGCTTTAGCGTGTCGCATCTACACCTACCGAACATGCCTGAAAAATGGGAAACTTCTGGCAAGGTATCTGCCAAAGAATATGGCAAGCCTGAGCGCATGGCAAGTGCGCTAGACATCATGATTGATGGTCCTTTGGGTAGTGCTGCTTTTGCCAATGAATTTGGTCGCCCGAATCTAAATGGTTATTTCCGTACTTTTCAATTAGACACATCTGCCGAGCAAGATGGCAGTCAAATGCGTGGCTACCATAAGCCGATCATGATTGCAGGCGGTTATGGTAATATCAAGCGCAATTTGGTGCAAAAAAACAGCATCCAAGAAGGCGATCTGTTGATCGTGCTTGGCGGTCCTGCCATGCAGATCGGCTTAGGCGGCGGCGCAGCCAGTTCTGTGGACAGCGGTGAGCTGGATGAAGGCTTGGATTTTGCCTCTGTACAGCGTGATAATGCTGAGATGGAACGCCGCTGCCAAGAGGTCATCGATACCTGCTGGGCAATGGCGCAAGACGGCAATGACAATAATCCCATCATCTCAATCCATGACGTGGGTGCAGGCGGTCTATCAAATGCCATGCCAGAGCTTGTCGATGATCACGAGCTTGGCGCGCACCTAAACCTACGTAAAGTACCATCGCTAGAAAAAGGCATGTCGCCCATGGCGATCTGGTCGAACGAAGCCCAGGAGCGTTATGTGCTTGCTATTTCTCCGCAGAGTGAGAAGCTTTTTGATGAGATCTGCGCACGTGAGCGTTGCCCTTATGCGGTGCTTGGTGTAGCGACGAATGTCCGTGAGCTAAAAGTGGACGACACGCTGCTGCCAGAACAACCTGTGGATATGCCAATGCAAGTGCTGCTTGGCGGCACACCAAAAATGAAGCGTAGCTTTAGCCGTGAGCCAAATGAGCTACATCCGCTAGACGTCGCTGGTGTGGATCTGCGCGAGAGCATCAAAGACGTGCTTCGCCACCCAACTGTCGCCAGCAAGTCGTTCCTAATCAGCATTGGCGACCGTTCTATCACGGGTATGGTTACCCAAGATCAGTACGTTGGGCGCTACCAAGTGCCTGTGGCGGACTGTGCGGTAACGATGTCAGGGCTGATGGCAGATACTGGTGAAGCGATGGCAATGGGCGAGCGTACGCCTGTGGCACTCATCAATCCGAAGGCGTCAGCACGCTTGGCGGTGGGCGAGGCATTGACCAACATCGCTTCAGCTCGCATTGCCAAGGTGTCTGACGTAACGTTATCTGCCAACTGGATGGCGGCGTGCGGCGATGAAAAAGAAGACGCGGCACTATTTGATGCGGTGCACACCATCGGTGAAGAGCTTTGTCCTGCCTTGGGCATTACCATCCCTGTGGGTAAAGACAGCTTATCTATGAAAGCCAACTGGCAAGACAACGGCACGGACAAGACCGTCAGCTCACCAATGAGTCTGATCATCACTGCCTTTGCGCCTGTGCAGAATGTCGCCAAGACCATCACGCCAGAGCTTGTTAATGCTGATGCTAAGCTGCTTCGCTTGGATCTATCTCGTGGTAAGCTTCGCTTAGGTGGTTCTATCTTTGCTCAGACGTTAAGCCAGCTTGGCAATGACTGCCCTGATGTGGATGATGCTACCGATCTTGCCAATCTTTTTGGCTTTATCCAAGCTGCGAACGAAGCAGGGCTGATCCGTGCCTATCATGATATTGGTGATGGTGGTCTGGTGGCAACTGCAGCAGAGATGCAGTTTGCCAGCCGCTTAAAAGTGAATCTGAATCTGACTGATGACAATCTATTGGGTCAGCTATTTGCTGAAGAGTTGGGTGCGGTGATTCAGGTGTTGCCAGCGGATGTAGATGCGCTACAAGCCCTTGCCAAAGAGCATGGCGTAGATGGTCTATTGACTGCTGTGGGTGAGACCTTTACCACGCCGGTAGGCGGCGCAGGTCAGGATGTATTGACCATCGCGACTGACAGACAAAATCTAAGCTTCACCCGTGCCGAACTTCAAAAAGAATGGACGAAAGTCAGCCATGCCATCGCCTCAATGCGTGACAATCCTGAGTGCGCTGATCAAGAGTTTGCCTTGATTGATGATGTGAATCATCATGGCTTGATCGCTCATGCCAACTATGAGTTAGACCTTGCAGTCGAAGCACCTTATGTGAATAGCCGCACCACGCAACCAAAAGTTGCCATCTTGCGTGAGCAGGGCGTGAATGGTCATCTTGAGATGGGTGCAGGTTTTGTGCGCGCAGGCTTTGACGCTGTTGATGTGCACATGAGCGACTTGATGAGTGGTCGCATTAACCTACGAGACTTTGAAGGTTTGGCGGCGTGCGGTGGCTTTAGTTATGGTGATGTCTTGGGTGCAGGCTCAGGCTGGGCAAATTCAGTCTTGTTCCATGACGAGCTTCGTATGCAGTTCGCCAGATTCTTCCATCGTCCTGAGACCTTTGCCCTAGGTGTGTGTAATGGCTGTCAGATGATGAGTCAATTAAAAGAGCTGATGGTGGGTGCGGAACATTTCCCACGTTTCACCTTTAATAAGTCGGCACGTTTTGAGGCACGCAGCGTCAATGTACGTGTGGAGCGCACCAAGTCTGTACTACTAAAAGGCATGCAAGACAGCATTCTACCGATCGCTGTGGCACACGGCGAAGGCTATGCGCAGATGAGCGAGCAGTCACTAAATGAATTGACACGCCACGGCCAAATCGCTCTACGTTATGTGGACAGTCAAGGTAACCCAACCGAGCATTATCCGCTGAACCCGAACGGCTCGCCAGAGGGTATCACGGGTGTATGTAGCACCGATGGTCGTGTGACCTTGATGATGCCACACCCAGAGCGTACCTTGCGCGCGGTGAATCACTCTTGGAAACCTGATGAGTGGACCAACGATGGTGCGTGGATGCGTCTGTTCCGTAACGCTCGAGCATTCTTGCGTTAATAAGATAGCGATATTAAAAAAACGGGCGTTATAAGCGCTCGTTTTTTATTAGTGGTAACGGATATCAAAGGTTAAGTAGGATTGTGTTATTTAAATAATTTTTTATTTTACAAATCATTGATAATCTTGATAAAATACCGACGTATTATTGCGATTTGGTCTAGACAACTTAATCGCAAAGAAGTTTATAAAACCCTAGCGAGGATGCGGGCAACCACATCCTTTTTTATTTTGGAGTACGTATGGAAATTACGTTAAACGGGTACTATACGCTGATTTTGGCGACGTTGGTGCTGTTGCTTGGACGTTTTTTGGTTAAGCGCGTAAAATTTTTGGCGGATTTTAATATCCCTGAGCCTGTGGCGGGCGGTTTGGTGGCGGCTGCCATCGTTTATAGCTTAAATGCTTTTTTTGGTTATTCTTTTATTTTTCAAAAAGAACTACAAACTGCATGTATGTTGATGTTCTTCGCGTCCATCGGCCTATCTGCTGATTTTAGCCGTTTAAGAGCGGGTGGTACGCCTTTACTGGTTCTGTCGGTGGTCGTGTCGGTATTTATCATCATTCAAAACGCAGTGGGTGTTGGCTCGGCCATGGCACTGGGCATTGATCCGATGTTGGGCTTGGTGGCAGGTTCGATCTCATTGACCGGTGGTCATGGTACGGCAGGTGCTTGGGGTGCCGACCTTGAGCAGACCTATGGTGTGGCAGCAGCGACAACTTTGGGTATTGCGTGCGCGACCTATGGTCTGGTGGCAGGTGGTATCATCGGTGGTCCCGTGGCAAGACAGCTAATCTCAAAATTAGGTCTAAAACCTAAAGAGTTAGAGCAAGCGAATAGCTTATCTGAGGTTAAATCGCTAGATGGCGAACCTAATGACGCTCTAAAAGACTATGCTGATGAAGAGATTTTTGAAAAATCAGACAGCACTCGCTTAATTACCGCCACATCAGCCATCGAAACTTTGGCACTGTTTGCGGCGTGTCTTGCTTTTGCTGACATCATGACTGGCGTTGCCAAGGGCACTTGGTATGAGCTGCCTACGTTTGTGTGGGCACTTTTTGGCGGCGTGGTAATTCGTAATGTGTTGACCAATTTGTTCAATTTTGACATGTTCGACCGCGCGATCGATGTGTTTGGTAATGCTGCTTTATCATTGTTCCTAGCCATGGCATTGTTGTCATTGAAGCTTTGGGAGTTGGCAGGTCTTGGCGGTCCTATTCTGATTATCTTGGTGATTCAGACGATTGTTATGATTTTGTATGCGTACTTTGTAACCTTTAATATCATGGGTCGCGATTATGACTCTGCCGTCTTGGCGGCGGGTCACTGCGGTTTTGGTATGGGCGCAACACCAACCGCGATTGCAAACATGCAAGCGATCACAGATCGTTATTTGCCATCGCATAAGGCGTTTTTGATCGTACCGATGGTTGGTGCGTTCTTCGTGGATATTGTTAACGCCATTGTGTTACAAGGATTCATTAAGTTGCCGTTTATGTAAAACAACAAAAACCTCATCGCGCGATGAGGTTTTT
>NZ_JAAELD010000295.1 GCF_024227015.1 Moraxella sp. | reverse complement strand
TTTTATATAACGCAATCGCTGCAAGATTATCCGCTCGTACCTCAAGCAAAATTCTCTCTGCTTGTTTTTCGATACAATGACTGGCAAGATGATTTAAAATTAAACTTCCAATGCCGTTTTTTTGACAATGCTTAGCTGTAGCAATGCGTAAGATCTCCGCGACTTCAAATACCGCCTGATAGATACAATAGCCTAGAACCTCTTGATCAGATTCGACCACAATCACTCCAGCACCAAACCCAGATAACACCGAAGAAATCGCCAGCACATCCCAAGCATCATCGAATAATTCGGACTCTAGACGCGCCAGTTTCTCCAAATAATCTTTGGTAACCAAGCCACCTTCTATTAACGAAACATTCATAAAATTTCACCCAAAAATCATCAATAAATGTGATATGATAACCTAGATTGAACGATAGTTTATATAATTTTGAAGAGAATATAGAGAATACTTATGTCGAAGAAAAAAACACCAACGTGGAACGACCCCAACGCCACCAATGAAGCCAATAAATACCAAAACCCCATTCCCTCTCGCCTGCTTATCCTACAAACTGTCGCCCAAATGAACAATGACGGCAAACCTGCCACGGCGGAGAGCTTGGGACTGCATTTTGAGATTTTGGGCGATGATGAGCGGTTTTTTGCCCTAACCAACCGCCTAAAAGCCATGCTACGGGACAACCAGCTAGAACGCACGGACGGCATTCATTTTAGCATTGCCCCCCTGCCCACCACCGTAACGGGCAAGGTGTCGGCAAATGCCAAGGGCTTTGGCTTTGTCGTGCTTGACGATATGCCCGACCTATTTATCCATGAAAAGCAAATGCGTGTGGTCTTTGACGGTGATACGGTAGAAGCGGTTGCCACCGAGTTTCGTGGCAAGCCCGAAGCCCGCATACAAACCGTGCTACACCGTGCCAGCACCGAATTTGTGGGCGTGCTTGATAAGGACGATGACGGCTATTTTGTTCGGCTATCAGGGGCGAACGCTCATCAGCCCATTACCTTAAGCGATGATGACGTGACTCATCACGGGGCGAGCGTGGGCGATAGCGTAAAAGTCGCTATCATTGATATGCCAACTTATCAAGAATACGCCACAGGCAAGATTGGCGAGCTTTTAACGAACCTTAACGACCGTGAGCTTATCATCGAGACCACGCTCCTAAACCACGCCATACCGTCTGAATTTAGCCGTGCCGCCATAGAGCAAGCCAATGCCTACACCGAACCGACTGATAAGGACATGAAAGGACGTGTGGATTTAAGGGACTTGCCACTCATTACCATTGATGGCGAGGATGCTAGGGACTTTGACGATGCGGTGTATGCCTGCAAACGCTCGGGCGGTAACTATCGTGTCGTGGTTGCCATTGCGGACGTGAGCCACTATGTAACACCCCAATCCCCCCTTGACGTGGACGCATACGAGCGTGGTACGAGCGTGTATTTTCCCCACCGTGTCGTCCCCATGCTCCCAGAGGTGCTGTCCAATGGGCTTTGTTCATTAAACCCCAAAGTGGATCGCCTCTGCATGGTGGCGGATATTAAGCTGTCTCGTGTGGGCAAGGTAACAGGCTATGAGTTTTACCCTGCGGTCATGCACTCACAGGCTCGCTTGACTTATAATCAAGTCAATGCCTATTTTGACGACCCCACCAACGAAACCCTGCCCGATGATTTGGTCAAAAATCCTGACGTATGCAAGTCGGTAGATACCTTGTATCAGCTTTATCAGATTCTTCACAAAAGACGGCAAGAACGTGGGGCAATGGCGTTTGAAACTGCCGAAAGCTATATCGTGTTTGGCGAAGATGGCGACATCAAAGACATCAAAAAACGCACTCGTGGCGATGCTCATAAGCTCATCGAAGAGATGATGCTCCTTGCCAATACCTGTGGGGCAAATTTTGCCTTAAAGCATGAGTTGCCTGCCTTGTATCGCAACCACGATAAGCCTAGCGATGAAAAGTCCGCCAAGCTGTCCGAGTACGTCAAATCGTTTGGTTTGGCATTCCCCAGCGAAAGCCCTAGCCATGCCGATTATCAACATATCATCAAGGCGACCGAAGGGCGAGCGGATACCGAGAGCATTCACTCCATGCTCCTTCGCTCCATGATGCAAG
>NZ_JAAELD010000294.1 GCF_024227015.1 Moraxella sp. | reverse complement strand
TTTGTCACATTTTTTTGCAAATTTCATCAATCGTCTGTTTTTTGCAATGATACTGTCATAATTAATCTTTGTAATAAGCCTGTCATAAAATTAAAACGGCCTGCCGTTACCTACAATAGGATATTGCGTTGTGAAAGATGACTACATTTTAATCGTCGATGACGAACTTCCAATTCGGGAGATGATCCATACCTCTTTAGATATGGCAGGCTTTCAGTGCTTACAAGCAGAAGATGCAAAACAAGCTCATCAGATGATTGTCGATCAACGTCCAGCGCTTATCTTGCTTGATTGGATGATGCCAGGCGGTGTCAGCGGTGTAGACTTGTGCCGTCGCCTAAAACGCGATGACAACCTTGCTGAAATTCCTGTGATTATGCTCACTGCACGTGGCGAAGAAGATCACAAAGTTCAAGGTTTAGATGCTGGCGCGGCCGACTACATGACTAAGCCGTTCTCGACCCGTGAACTGGTGTCACGTATTAAAGCGGTCTTACGTCGTGCCAATGCC
>NZ_JAAELD010000293.1 GCF_024227015.1 Moraxella sp. | reverse complement strand
TAAAAAATAACCAGATAATAATTAAAATTATCTTATGCCTTTACATCATTAAAATAACAGTACAATTGACAGTACAGAAACCAAGTCAACCCCATTCTTTATTTCAAGATGGTTAAACTGTCACTGTCTGCCACAGCTGCTTCTTAGCGTTAGCATCTTGATGCATCGCCAAAAGTTGTGGCAGTGTTTGCACTTCTCCAAAATAATCCACCCCATCGCTTAGCTCGCTTAGGAAGGCTAATTTTATCAGATCGAATTTAGTAATGTCGCCCATCATCTGCAATCGCAGAATAAAACCATCGAGACACTTTTGAGCCAACGTTGGCGAATTGCCCAGATCATCGTTCATCGGGTAGCGAATGCTTTCCACCGAGAAGAATGCTTTGCGCTCTGATGCCCATCTTGACAATGCTGTCTTTAACGATGCCAATACCAGCTTCTCTTCATCACCAATCAGACTGATATCCGCCAAGAGCACCCACTCACCAACTCGAATACCTTCTAGCACATATGAAATAGCGGTCGATGATAAGTCTGCAGATTGAGCGGTACTTACTTCATCTATTATATTCGAAGGTGTATTTTGAGCAGAATTTATAGACTGATGTGTATTATTGATTAGCTTACTTGGCTCTTTAACGACTGATTTAATGCACATCTCATCATCTACCACCACAGGATTTGCTGGCGGGATTAATACCGAGTTAGGCTCAGCTTGAACCTCTTGTATTTCATTTTGCATAGATTTGATATGCTTGTCATCCTCCGCAAACCTATCAACTAAGCTTCTTACCTGAACGACAGGCGTGCCTAATTGTCCCCATTGGCGAATACCCATAAGGCTTAAGATATGGCGCTGCTGCATCAACGCATCAGAGACTGATTTGATTACTGCCATGTGAACTCACTGGGCTTGGGCGGCGTATAGCGACACATAGAATGAGACTCGGAGAATTGCGCGCCCCATTTTCGATAACCTTGCGTATCTAGATGAATGGCACCTGTACCATATAAGCCCAAACCAAAATTATGCGATTCACCATAAAATACCCAGTACTCGCACAAACGATTCTGCAGTTGATACAATTCATGACTGCCTGCCTCATAACTAGGCACCCAGATATCCATCGCGCCATTCGTCATGTGCTTACTACTGGGCGCGCCGCCTGCACAGCGGTTCAAGTCGGGATTGCGATATACCGAACGGATATGGGTATTGGCAGGTAGGATACCTTTAGCGCGAAGTTCATTATATAGCTTAATCGTTGGCAGCATCTGCACCCACAGCTCACGAGGCGGCACCTCATAAGGCTCAAAACCACATTCCTGCCATGAGCGCGCCGTCGTCAATAGCTCATGCATCGGTGGCAGATTTTTACCGATGTGATTCTTAAGAAATTGCGTGTATTCCTCGACCTGAGATTTTTGATAGGGATGGCTGCGTAGCCACATCTCAAAATCCGCCTTTGTTCCGACATTTCTGATAATATCATGAGTATGCCCATCGTGATCATCGTGATGATGATGGATGATGTTAATCTGAGGCGGCTTAGCCACCGTATTGGTGATCTTGACTGGTTGCTTGGCGAGCTGTTTAGGTTTTGACACCACTTTGGTTGGTTGGGGTTTTTTAGCAGGTGCGGTTTTTTGAGCGCATGATGATAAGCCAAACACCCCCACCAACATTATCCCTGTTAGTTGCAATTTTTTATTCATTGAAATCATCTTATCGATCCACCCCACTACTTGGCTATTTATAATCAGCAATCAAGCTGTTTAACGTTATAAAATATCTTAACATTAATCCGAAAAAATCTCATGCTGCTTTTGTAATTTTAACATCCAATTTTAGCAATTTTTCCACCAATCCACAAACCAATGTGCCATTATTCGATATAAAT
>NZ_JAAELD010000292.1 GCF_024227015.1 Moraxella sp. | reverse complement strand
CTTGATGAAAATCAAGATGTATGGCTGATGCTACACTCAGGAAGTCGGGGTATTGGGAGCTGTATTGGTGAGTATTTTATCAGCCTTGCCAAAAAAGAAAACGAAACTCGCCTAGGTTATATCCCTGACCGTGAGCTGTCGTATTTTGCTCAAGGTTCGCCCTATTTTGATGATTATATAGAGGCGGTAGAATGGGCTCAAGATTACGCCATGGAAAACCGCCGTGAGATGATGCGACTGATTATTAAGGCACTTGGACATAGGGACGCACAGTTTCCCAAATTTAGCATTACCAAAGAGGCGATTAACTGTCATCATAATTATGTCAGTGAAGAGACGCATTTTGGTGAGACGGTGTATGTTACTCGTAAAGGTGCTATCAGTGCTTATCAGGGCGAGCTTGGTATTATCCCAGGCTCTATGGGGGCGAAATCCTATATCGTGCGTGGACGTGGCAACAGTGAGAGTTTTTGTTCGTGTTCGCATGGGGCGGGGCGTGCGATGAGCCGTGGCAAGGCGGTTAGG
>NZ_JAAELD010000291.1 GCF_024227015.1 Moraxella sp. | reverse complement strand
AAGGTCAATTTATGACGAAGTCCTTTGATCAATTTACAGGCCAATCCCCAAAACAACAACAAGGCTCAATCATTGGTTTTATCCTGCTTATTATCATTGTCGCAGCGATGATTTTGCTGGGTTTATATGCATTTTATCTGAATAATACCATCATCAATAAATTTGAAAATCGCCGCTGGGACATCCCTGCCACTGTCTATTCACGCCCGCTAGAATTATATCCGAACGCCCCTGTCAAGGCAGATGATCTAGAGTCATGGCTAAAACTACTTAACTACAGTCAAGGCAAAAACACCCAAGGCAGCTACCAAAAATCAGGCAACACCTACACCATCTACACGCGTGGTTTTAATTATGGAGATGGCGATGTCGAACCCAAGCAGACCATCAAGGTATTATTCTCCGATGGCAAAATCGCCCGCCTGCAGACCAGTCAGCCTACCCAACGAACAGCACTGCGTCTAGAGCCGGTAAATGTCGGCGGCATCTACCCTGAGAATAATGAAGATCGCATTCTACTCACCAAGGACAATGTACCAAAGCACCTGGTGAATGCACTCATCGCGACCGAAGATCGTAACTTTTATGAGCATCACGGCGTATCCGTGCGTGGTACTGCGCGCGCGCTACTCTCTAATGTCACAGGCGGTACACGTCAAGGTGGTTCAACGATCACACAGCAGCTGATCAAAAATTTCTACCTAAATTCTGATCGCAACCTAAAGCGTAAGGCCAATGAAGCCCTAATGGCGCTGCTTCTTGAGCTGCATTATGGCAAAGATGAGATCCTCCTCGCCTATCTGAACGAGATCAACCTTGGTCAAAATGGCAATCGCTCGGTAAATGGCTTTGGTATTGCATCACAGTTTTATTTTAATAAGCCCTTGGCAGAGCTTCGCCTCGATCAGTATGCGCTATTGGTCGGCATCGCCAAAGGCTCAAGCTACTACAATCCACGAAAGCATCCAGAGCGCGCCAAAGACCGTCGTAATACCGTGCTGCATAACATGCTCGTCACAGGCAAAATCAGCCAAGAAGAATACGACAGCGCCACCCAAAAACCGCTCGACGTGGTCAAGACTCCAACCATCGCCAAGAGCCGTTTTCCTGATTTTTTTGATGCGATTCAGCGCGAATTGAAGGCTTATTATAGAGAAGAAGACCTACAAAACCGCGGTCTGCGAATCATCTCAACTCTAGATCCGCTCGCCCAGCGCGCCGCCGATAACGCCATCAAAAATAACAAAAAATCCAATCTACAAGGTGCGCTCATCAGCGCCAACCCTGCTACGGGCGAGGTGGTTGCCATTGTTGGTAGTAGTGCTGATTTTACAGGATTCAACCGCGCCATCGATGCTAAGCGACAAGTCGGCTCGCTCTTAAAACCCATCATCTATCTCACCGCCCTGCAGTCAGGTCGTTACAATCTAGCCAGTAGCGTTGATGACAGCCCGCTGACTTATACCATCGGCAATCAGACTTGGACACCCAAGAACTACAGCAATGTCTCACATGGCGCAACACCAATTACCACCGCACTGGCTCAGTCCTACAACCAAGCTGCGGTCAATGTTGGCATGGAGTTTGGTTTGCCGATTTTTCATCGTCAGCTGCAGATGCTGGGTGTCAGCGATCAAATTCCCAACTACCCTTCAGTGCTGTTGGGCGCGGTGGATATGTCACCCATGCAAGTTCTTAGCATCTATCAGACTTTCGCCACTGGCGGGGTCAGCGCCCCCATTCATACCATCAAAAGCGTGATTGATGATAAAGGAAAAGTCCTTCAAAACAGCGACAGCCGAGCTCAGATTCGCCTATCGCCCAAGGCAACCTATCTGACCAATTACGCCATGCAAAAAGTCTTCACTCACGGTACGGCACGCGCAGGCAACTTTAATTCATCTCTTAATCTGGCCGGCAAGACCGGCACAACGAATGATGGGCGCGATGCTTGGTTTGCAGGTTATAGCGGTAACTATGTGTCCGTAGTCTGGATTGGACGTGATGATAATAAGCCCATCGGGCTTACCGGAAGCTCAGGCGCGCTTCCCATTTGGCGGGCATTCATGCAGCCGCTCAATCACACGCCCGTTGAGCTGCCACTGCCTGCAGATATCGAATGGACGTGGCTGGATAACGGCACAGGACTGCTGTCCCATCAAGGCTGTCAAGGTGCGATATGGGCGCCTGTGATTCGTGAATTCATGCCACAAGAATACGGCAGCTGCGCCGCGAACATACGCTACAATGTCACCCTACAAGAGCGCATCGACGCACTGGGTGATGAGCTGGTGAATATGGAAGAAGACTACATCGAGGATGATTATATCATCGAAGAACCCATGCCTTCTGATGAAGAATTCTATACGCCTAACACCGAAGAGTCACCCACACCCGAGCCATTTTATCAATAACGCCTAACGACAGAGCTATTCAATTTTAAAAGTTTTTAAGTGATTGATAAAATTTGTTATAATGCGTTTATTCTAATTGATAACATAAGGCTATTTTATGTCGTGGCAGCACATACACCTACAATGTCCAAAAGATAAAGTTGAATTCGCTGAGGCTTTATTCTATGAGAGCGATGCGGTTTCCATACTTCTAGAAGACGCGGGCGATGAGCCATTATTTGAGCCATTGCCTGGCGAGGAACCGCTGTGGGGCGAGGTGATCTTGACGGCCATCTACGACACCAACTCTGATGATCGATTCGATGGCACGGATTTTGAGGTGCTTGCTAATGACATCGCCGCACAAGTGGGCGCAAGCCGATTTTGGACGACGCGCCTTGATGATAAAGACTGGTCTCGTGAGTGGATGGCGCATTATAAGCCTGTCAAATGCGAAGGCAATCTATGGATCGTCCCTGAGTGGCTAGACGCGCCTGATCCTACCGCGACGAACCTTATTCTAGACCCCGGTCTTGCCTTTGGTACCGGCTATCACGCCACGACTCGCCTATGTCTAGACTGGCTGTCAGCTCAGAATCTAAAAGACAAAGTCGTCATCGACTATGGTTGTGGCTCAGGCGTGCTGGGCGTGGCGGCATTACTGCTAGGCGCAAAAGAAGTATTGGCAGTGGACATTGACCCTCAGGCCATTCTCGCGACACGTCAAAACGCCGCCCTAAATAACGTATCCGACCGCCTAAAAGTGTTCTTGCCCGAAGAATTTAGCGAATATCAACGCGCGCATGAACTCAAAGCTGACACCATCACAGCGAACATCCTAGCCAAGCCACTCATTGAATTTGCGCCACTATTTAGCACCCTACTAAAAGACGGTGGTTCAATCGTACTAGCAGGACTGATCGAGAATCAAACCCAAAGCGTCATCGATGCTTATGCGCCTTATTTTGAATTAGATTCCGCTTATCATTATGACAATAAAGACGATCACCACTGGCATCGTCTTTCAGGCATTAAGAAATAATCGGCTTTCGGTCATTTGACACATCGGCTTTTAGTCTTATTGATTAAAAGCCGATTTTTTATGAATGATTGTATCGTTTTGCAAATATTCACTTTTGTTCAAAATTCATCCAATGCAGTGATAAGTCATTATCTTTCATAAGATTTATTTATCTCATCGAATTAAGTTGTATGATTTTTAATCATTATACAATTACATTTTTATTACACTGCATAACATAAAACCGTTAACAATTTCAGCAATCTTTTGTTAATATTTACGCAACATTTAAATATTTAGACTTGTTTTTAATCGCAGCTTGCGATTTGTGGTCGAAAATTCATTTATCCAGTTTAGATTTTATATTTCGAGATTCCCATGATTGACCAAAACATTAGTCCCACCCCACTATCGACACACATTGAGCAAGCGGTCGAGCAATATCTAGCCACCGCTGACAAGGACGCCAATGACATCTATCAAGTATTCTTGGCTGAACTTGAGCGTCCGCTATTGATCGCGACGCTCAAGCACACTCGCGGCAACCAATCAAAAACCGCCAAGCTCCTTGGTTTAAACCGCGGTACCCTGCGCAGCAAATTAAAAGCGCACGGACTGCTGTAATTCATCGATCTGTACAATTTCGCCTGCAATAATGGCAAAATTCCACACAAAACTCCCCTCCACCCCTTTATAAAAAACGCCAAAACTGCTATCATGACAACGGCTTTTGACAAGAGCGCTTCATGTCATCATGGAGTCGCTCTTTTGTGCATTTGGCTTATATTTTATTTATTGTTCATACAGTCGCAGTCATGCGCATTGGGGGTATTATGAGTGTTAAGCGTTTTGCCTTATTGTCAGTTTCGGACAAGGCGGGTATTGTTGAATTTGCCAAAGGCTTGGTAGATTCGGGTTTTGGAATTTTATCAACTGGTGGCACATTTAAGCTATTAACAGAATCTGGCGTGGCAGCGACCGAAGTCTCAGCACACACTGGCTTTAGCGAGATGATGGATGGCCGCGTCAAAACCCTACACCCAAAAATCCACGGTGGCATCCTAGGTCGTCGCGGCATCGATGATGACATCATGAGTGAACACGGCATTGATCGCATTGACATCGTCGCGGTGAATCTATATCCGTTCGCAGCCACCGTCGCCAAATCTGACGTAAAAATGTCCGACGCCATCGAGAACATCGACATCGGCGGCCCTGCCATGGTACGCTCTGCCGCCAAGAACCATGCACACGTTGGCATCATCACCAACCCAGCAGACTATGCACGCGTACTGAACGAAATCCAAACCGCAGGCGACATCAGCTATGCCACGCGTTTTGATTTGGCGGTAAAGGCTTTCGAACATACCGCGCATTATGACGGCATGATCGCTTCATTCTTTGGTGCACGTCTAAATGATGCTGCCACAGCACCAAGTGAAGACTCCACCCCAACAACTGATTTTGCTCGCACCTTTAACGTACAGCTTGCCAAATCACAAGACCTGCGTTATGGCGAAAACCCACACCAAAAAGCCGCATTCTATGTAGAGCACGGCGCACAGGAAGCTTCTGTTGCGACCGCTCGCCAATTACAAGGCAAAGAGCTGTCTTATAACAACATCGCTGACACCGATGCTGCTCTAGAATGCGTAAAATCATTCACTAAGCCTGCCTGTGTAATCGTCAAGCACGCCAACCCTTGTGGTGTGTCAGTCTCACTAGATGGCATCTTGGATGCGTATAACTTGGCTTATGCCACCGACCCAGAATCAGCATTTGGTGGCATCATTGCCTTTAACCGTCCGCTTGATGTTGAGACAGCACGTGCCATTGTTGAGCGTCAATTTGTTGAAGTCATCATCGCGCCAAGCATCGAAGATGGTGTGCTAGAAGTAACGGGCACGAAGAAGAATGTTCGCGTACTGGTCTGCGGCGATCTACCAAACCCAGAAGAGCGCGCCACACAGCTAGATTATAAGCGCGTTAATGGTGGTCTGTTAGTTCAAGACCAAGACTTAGGCATGATCACTAAGAGCGATCTTCGCGTCGTGACTGAGCGCGCACCGACCGAAGCTGAGCTTGATGATCTGATCTTTGCTTGGAAGGTCGCAAAATACGTTAAATCTAACGCCATCGTTTACGCCAAGAATCGTCAAACCATCGGCATCGGCGCAGGTCAGATGAGCCGTGTAAACTCTGCTCGTATCGCTGCCATCAAGGCAGAACACGCAGGCCTAGTGGTTGAAGGTGCTGTCATGGCATCAGATGCCTTCTTCCCATTCCGTGACGGCATTGACAATGCCGCCGCCGCTGGCATCAAATGCATCATTCAACCCGGCGGCTCTATGCGTGATGAAGAGACCATCGCCGCTGCCAACGAGCACGGCATCGCCATGGTGTTCACAGGCATGCGCCACTTCCGTCACTAATACCAAGACCCAAAATACGCACCACATCGGTGCGTATTTTCTATAAAAAATCATAAAAATCAAAGTCATATGCTTAACACAATCATAAAAATCACTGAAGCTTTCTACAACTTTTGTTTTATTTTTTTACCACTTCTGTGGTACAATACTCTTTAAATTTTGGCAAGGTAGCAACCATGATTTCCCCAAAAATCAAAAACAAATTTTCTAATCATCCTGAAGTCATCATGCGCCCCATTCATCTGCGCCTATCTGAAGAGATTATCTCACATCTTGAAGACACCGCTGGAGCACATGGTTTTAATAGAATCCAAGGTCTGATTCGCCTTTATATCCGCCAAGGCCTAGACCGAGATAACTGCAACTATAGCCTGTCTGATGACGTGCTATTCATCGAAAAACTACGCAAAAAAGGCGTCAGCCAAAAAATCATCGATGAGGCCTTGGCAGATGTTAATAAAAGCTGCGATTTGGATAATTAATCCCAATAAAAAACACACCTAAAACCTAGGTGTGTTTTTTATTGGGTTGATATTATTTTAGGCTTGGATTCGCCTCATCACTCATTGCAATCTTAACGCCCTGCCCCAGACCTTTACCCATCTGTACACCAAAGCGATCAAAGAACTGCTTCACAGGATCGACGTAGCTATAATTCACCTGTTCTAGCTTGAGTTCTTTCTCCAATTGCGACATGCCGCCAATCTTATCAGCCAATCCCAGCTCAACAGACTCTTTTCCCGTCCAGAATAGCCCTGTAAAGATTTGATTTTGCTCGGCATTTTTTAGTTTATCGCCGCGACCTTTTTTGACTGCATCGATGAAGTTTTGATGAGTGGTGTCAAGCAACTTTTGGACGTGCGCACGTTCGATCTCATTCATCGGACGCGACATGGACAGGATGTCCTTATACTCGCCTGCAGTCATGGTATGGTCCTGCACGCCCATCTTATCAAGCAGCTGCTCGATGTTGTAGCTTGACATGATAACACCAATTGAGCCAACCAAGCTTGATGGATTCACCCAAATCTCGTCCGCTGCCGATGCGATGTAATACGCACCTGATGCACCCGTATCGCCAATCACCGCATACAGCTTCTTATCAGGATACTCTTGTTTTAGATCCATCGCCATCTGCCACACTTCATCAGACTGCACAGGTGAACCACCTGGCGAGTTGATGGCAAGCACAACTGCCTTGGCATGCGTGTTCTCGAATGCCTCTGTCAATGCGCTATTGATGTGGTGCGCGCTCGTCTCGCCATCAGCCGTAATCGCACCGCGCACATCCACCACCGCCAAATGCGGCTCACTGATGCCAAGTGACGCGCCTTTGGTTTGAGTTGGTGTGCAGCTTCGGCCCAGCATGAGCACGAAGAACACCACATAGGCGAACGTTAATAATTTAAAGAAAATACTCCAACGACGTGCGCGGCGCTGCTCATCAATGCTCGCCATCATCGTTTTTTCGATGAGTCGCCATTCGGGCGAGTTTGGCTGCGAGGCATTTGATGGGTTGATGGGCTCTTGCTGAGCTGGAGTTTGGTTTTTATGAGGATTTGGTGGCCAAGCCATGTGATGTCCTATGTTTTACTTCAAATAGATCTATTGTAACCGAAAAAATCCAAATATGATAGCCAAACCCACTATCTCACCTGCCATAGAACCGCTTCAAAATCACCCACCACGTCAGCGTCATCCTTAGCAAATGCGTGCGACAGCCATAAAGACGCGCCAGTCTCAGGCCTAGGCATGATATCCATGTCTGCACATAGCAGTCGCCATAGATGCCATACATCTTCATGAGTCGCTGCATTAATGATGATCTGTTTGGTATCACCAGGCAGTATCTCATCGCTCTCAGCCTCCATTGATCGATCAATCTCAAAGCCCATATCGCTACTTATCTCAATCGTACAATCCCAAACATTCGCATCATTAATCTGTTGCCAACCTGTCAGCATGCGAATGCTCACGCCGTCATATTGATGGATGTGGCCGGCTTGACATGGCTCATCAATGACATTGGCAAGCTTTAGCCCGCCTTGTCCTGCGCGCCAATAGCGCTCTATGGGCAGACTCGCATGAATGGCAGCGGTCAACTTAGTAAGCGTTTGACCAGAATTCTGCGCAACAACGCCAGTCAGATTTCTTACGCCCAGACGTTTTAATTCATCAATGAGCACATCAATTTGCCCATCGGGCAATGACTTAATGCCAAAGTCTGCCAATAGTAGCCACGAATGAGATTGATGCTGAATGAGCACAGCTTGTAAGGCTTGATTGTCAGTTTTGATGACTTTAGCGGTGGGCTTGGCATCCTTAGGCGTATAAAAATTCCCGTTCATCGACAGCATTAGTAGCACTGATAAAGGTACGATGGCGGCACTCTTAGGCAGCGCCTTTGACAGCATGGGTAATATCGCCAAGACAGCAAGCACCAAGCCTGCCATCCCAAATGGCACATACAGCCAAGAATCGCCCACCAAGCCAAATTCAAGCGCAGTATGAAGCTTTAATAATATCCAAGAACTAAGCGACCACAGTCCATCGGCAAGGCTTGGCGAAATCGCATAAATCACGCCTGCCAGGAGATTTATCGGCAAGATGATTGAGCCAAACAGACCAATGGCAAATAAATTTACCGCCACACTCCACAGCGATATCTTGCCAAAAAACAATATCGAAACAGGCAACATCCCAATGAATAGCCATAACTGCAAAGCAGCGACATTCTTAGCCTTTTGCCAAATCTTCGCTGCAGCAGATACTTCTTGAATGGGCGTGCTTTCATATCTCATCAATAAAAGCACCGCCGCGAAAGACAACCAAAATCCCGCCTGCCATAACACATAAGGATCAAGCCACGTCATGATCAGCGCAACAATAAACAGCAAGGACAAATTTGACACTGGCAGCACAAAGTACCTAGCCAAAGCCACCGCCCCAAGCATATACACGGTTCGCACCGCAGGCACATCAAAACCTGTAAAGATGGCGTAAATCAAACTCGCTGCCACCATGATCATAAGGCGAATCTGCTTGCGAGATACAACCTCATACACCTTAGGGAATTTATCCAGCAGCCAAGAAGTCAGCCCCGCCAGCATCAATGCCAAAAATAACACATGCATGCCTGATATCGCCAATAAATGCGATATGCCCGCCAGTTGATACAAATCCTTGGTTTGCCTGCTGATGAGCGATCTGTCACCTGTCAGCAGACTTAAAGTTACCGCCTTTGCTTGTTGATTAGAGATGTCGTAATCATGCCAATCTTCATAAAAATGTGCACGCAATCGCTGCCTTAATCCTTGCAGCCTTGTACTGATGCGATGATCATCAGCCGATTCGATCTGATCCACAGACAGCACGCGTGCAGTGGCATGAATGTCCCGAGTTCGTAGCCATACATTGCTGTCAAAGCCGCTTGCGCTCTTTTGTGTACTTATTGGCTCAATGAGCAATGTAAGCTTCGCGGTGGTGTTTGGGATAAGGTTATTTAATTGCTCTAAGGTGGGGTTATTTTGATGATGTCTTGGTGAGGCACTAAGAAGTACATTCATGCTGTCAGGCAATTCAATGGCATCAGATGCGACTGACTCAGATATCTCGCCGAATGGATTGGCGGATATTGCCGTATTAGTGGATTGTAGATGGTTGGCAGACCTGATGTCTGTGATGGTTACCTTTTGCCGATAAGCAGAATCCGACAAAAGATCATAGATGCTGTCGCTAATCTCGCTAACATGTGCGATGGCGGTGACGGTATGGCTTTGAGTGATGGTATGCTGTTCAAACTGCACATACGCCTTCATTGAACGCAGTACAAAGAGTAGCCCAATCACCAGACCGCATGTGCAGATAATCAACGCTCTAGAAATGCGTCTATATCGCTGCACCCACACAGCCATAAGCGCAATGAACACCAGACCAAAAGACAACCACCCAAGAGATAAAGGCGAAGTCAACCAAGCCTCAAGAGTATCGCCAAACATGATTTTTGGCATCAATGCCAGCACACCAAGCACCAACCCTATGACGATAACACTCATTAAACTTGGCATGAGCCGATCAATCTTCTAGCATTCATTTTTGATGAAGTTTTGTAATATCAATTCCATCAAAGACAAATCCTCAGCATAGGTAAGCTTCATGTTAAGCTTAGATCCTTGAACGATTTGCACTCCAAGCCCCAACATCTCAAAGCCACTCGCCTCATCTGTGATCATCAGATTGTCTTTGGCGATCTGTGATAGTACCCACTCAAGCTTATTTAAGCGGAAAGCTTGAGGTGTCTGAGCTTGCCACAGGCCCGATCTATCGACTGTCTTGATAATATCCTGCTCATTTGTAGCTAGCTTTAGTGTGTCCACCACAGGTGTTGCCAAAATTACGCCATCATGCGATGTACTTTCAAGAGTATCCAACAACCGTGCCAAATCCACCTTGGGCAGACAAGGGCGCGCCGCATCATGGATCACCACCCAGTCATCATCCAGGCCGCCATGCTCTCGTATTGCTTGCACACCTGAATGCACCGACTGCCAACGTTCAGCACCACCTACCGCATGACGGATTGGGTGACTAAATTCAAAATCCAGCTCCGATGCATACTCATCACCGCCTGCCAGTACCAGCGTCAGATCATCAATACCATCTACATTGAGTCTTTCGATGCTTTCTTCTAAGACAGTTCTGTCCGCCAAACGCAGATATTGCTTAGGCACTGCCGCCCCAAAACGTGAACCCTTACCAGCTGCCACGATCAAGGCGTGAATCTTAGGATGGTGATGCGATTGATGATTTGACATTGATGGTACTTATTATCAAGAAATTAAAAAGTTAAAAAATAAGATTGGCTTTCACCAATCTTATGTCTGTTATCGCGATGGCTCGCCACTTTCTTTGATCAACCCTTCGACAGGTTCAACAGCATCTGCCTCATTGCTCGTTGCCATTTGCCGACTATAAGTAATCGGCGCATTTGACATCTGATAGAAAGTCTCGCCCGGCTTAATTAAACCCAAATCAAGTCGCGCGTGCTCTTCGATTGCAGATGATTGCGTCTTTAGATCACGAACATCAGCACGCAGCAGATTATTGGTATAAGCCTGCTCGGTGTTAAAATCAGTTTGCTTGGCGATCTGAGCATTAAGATTATTCAGATTGGCACGACCATTCTCACCATGCCAATACTGCTGCTGCAAAAGCGCAAGTACGATGACAGCAAAAGCGATCAAGCACACATAACCCATCACGCCAAGCCCTTTTGGTGGCGTGATGATGTGTGTTGATTTTTTGGTTACAGGACTTGCCACGCTCGCCCCGATCAACCGCGCAGACCGATGAACTCTTCACGACCGCGGAATGCTGCCGTTACTTGTTGTTCGATGCGTAGTAGTTGGTTGTATTTTGCCACGCGGTCAGAACGGCATAGCGAACCTGTCTTGATCTGACCAGCCGCTGTACCTACTGCTAGGTCAGCAATGGTAGAATCTTCAGTTTCACCTGAGCGATGGCTAATTACAGTCGCATAGCCGTTTTCTTTAGCCAGATAGATCGCATCTAGTGTCTCGGTTAGTGTACCGATCTGGTTGAATTTGATCAAGATGGCATTAGCGATGTTCTTATCAATGCCTTCACGCAGAATTTTTGGATTGGTGACAAACAGGTCATCACCCACCAGCTGAACTTTGTCACCTAACTGCTTGGTCAGATACGCCCAACCATCCCAGTCGCTCTCATCCAGACCATCCTCGATTGAGATGATTGGGTATTGACGTACCAAAGATGCTAAATAATCAGCAAAACCTTCGCTGGTGAATGCTTTATTGCCCTCACCCTCTAGGATGTACTGACCGTTCTTATAAAATTCTGATGATGCACAGTCAAGCGCCAAATAGATGTCCTGACCTGCCTTATAGCCTGCTTGTTCAATGGCTTGCATGATGACAGTGATCGCTTCTTCGTTTGACCGTAGGTTCGGTGCAAAACCACCCTCATCGCCAACAGCAGTGTTAAGACCTTGTGATTTTAGGACAGATTTTAGACTGTGGAAAATTTCTGTACCTGCACGCAAGCTCTCTGAGAAGCTGTTAAAACCAACAGGCTCGATCATGAATTCTTGGATATCAACCGTATTATCTGCGTGCGCGCCACCATTTAGGATGTTCATCATCGGCACAGGCATGGTAAGAGAAGTCTGACCACGTAGGTTGGCGATGTACTGATGCAGTGGTAGGTTTTTGGCGATCGCTGCGGCACGTGCTGCAGCCAAAGACACCGCCAAAGTAGCGTTCGCACCCAGATTACCTTTGTTCTCAGTACCATCTAGATCGATCAGGATTTTATCCAGCTCGTTTTGGTTGGTAACGTCTTTGTCTAATAGTGCAGTGCGAATTTGGCTGTTTACGTTTGACACTGCTTTTTTAACACCTTTGCCTAGGTAGCGAGATTTGTCGCCATCGCGCAGCTCCAATGCTTCACGAGAACCCGTTGAAGCGCCAGATGGTGCAGCTGCACGGCCGCACACACCATTTGCCAAGATTACATCGGCTTCGATGGTTGGGTTACCACGTGAATCTAAGATTTCACGGGCGATGATGTCTTTAATTTCAACAGCATTGTCAGTAGTTTCAGCGTACATAAAAGTATCCTTTTTTGGTGAATAAATCTACAAAATTAATGAGTGTCTAATACAGCAAAGCCTTTTACCAGATCATCGAGCTGCTTTAACTGCGTCAAGAATGGCTCAAGCTGTGACAGTCTTAACGCGCATGGGCCATCGCATTTGGCATGATCAGGGTCTGGGTGCGCTTCCAAGAACAAACCGGCAAGTCCTGTAGCCATACCCGCCCTGGCAAGCGTGGTGATTTGATGGCGGCGACCGCCCGCGCTGTCAGCACGCGCACCCGGCTCTTGCAAGGCATGAGTTACATCAAAGAACACAGGTACATTCATGGCCTTCATCGTATCAAAGCCAAGCATGTCCACTACCAAATTATTATAACCGAATGATGTGCCACGCTCACACAGGATAACCTTATCATTGCCAGCTTCTAGGCATTTATTGATGATGTGGCGCATCTCATGCGGTGCTAGGAATTGCGCTTTTTTGACATTGATGACTGCGCCTGTTTTTGCCATGGCATTGACAAGGTCGGTTTGACGACTCAAAAAAGCAGGCAGTTGAATGATGTCAGCCACTTTTGCTACTGGCGCTGCTTGATAAGGCTCATGCACGTCTGTGATGATGGGCACACCGTATTTTTCTTTGATGTCATTAAGCCAAGTTAGACCAGTTTCAAGACTTGGGCCGCGGAACGAAAATAAGCTTGAGCGGTTCGCCTTATCAAAGCTGGCCTTAAACACATAACCGATGTTCAGGCGCGTGCAGATGTCAATGTAGCTCTCAGCGATTTCAAAGGCAAGCTCGCGGCTCTCAAGTACGTTCATGCCACCAAACAGCACAAACGGTTTGTCATTACCGATCTCGATGCCCGCCACATTAATATGCGACAATGGCGCAGTTAATGATTGCGTCATAACATTATCCTTTATGAGTCTCTTTGGATGCGATCCACCCAAATCAAACTTTATGAATAAAAAGCACACCAAGCGTCTTGATGTGCTTTATGAATTAGCCTTTCACATCAATCGCTGCTTTAATAAAGCTATTAAACAGCGGATGTCCGCCACGCGGCGAACTGGTAAATTCTGGGTGATACTGCACCGCCACGAACCAAGGATGATCACTGATTTCAACCGACTCAACCAAATGCTGCTTAGCAGAGTAGCCAGAGATCTTCATGCCTGCATTCTCTAACGGTTCGATATAGCGGTTGTTCATCTCATAGCGATGACGATGGCGCTCAGTGATGGTGGTCGCACCATAGATCTTGGCAAGCTTCGTACCTGCCACAAGCTGAGCTTCTTGTGCACCCAGACGCATCGTACCACCCAAATCACTATCGTCAGAACGAATCTGTAATTCACCCTTCTCATCGAACCACTCTGTGATAAGTCCAATGATCGGGTCAGCAGCTTTGCGGTCAAACTCGGTAGAGTTCGCCTGCAGTCCTAGCACATTGCGCGCAAATTCGATCACGGCAAGCTGCATGCCTAGACAAATGCCCAAATAAGGCTTCTTGTTCTCGCGGGCGTATTGAATCGCCATCATCTTACCAAGAGTACCGCGCTCGCCAAATCCACCAGGAACCAACACTGCATCGCATGATTTTAGCTCATCCATCAGATGATCTTGAGTTTCTAATTTCTCAGCGTCGATGTAGTGAATTTTTACTTTTGTTTTATTATGGATGCCGGCGTGTAGCAAGGCCTCATTGACAGACTTATAGGCGTCAGGCAGCTCGACATATTTGCCGACCATCGCCACGACGATCTCACCTTCTGCGGTGAATAGACCTTCGATGACCTTATCCCAATCAGACAGATCCGCTTCAGGCACATCAAAGCCAAAACGCTCACAAACCAAGTCATCAAGATCCTGCTCGTAGAAGTTACGCGGGATTTCATAGATGCTACGCGCATCTTTACATACGATGACAGCGCGCTCTGGAACGTTAGTAAATAACGCAATCTTACGCTTAGTATCAGCATCGACATCGTGCTCAGTACGACAAACCAAAATATCAGGTTGAATACCGATGGACAATAGCTCTTTAACAGAATGCTGGGTCGGCTTGGTTTTAAGTTCGCTGGCAGATTTGATGTATGGCAGCAGCGTCAAATGCATGAGCATTGAATTATTATGCCCAAGCTCAACTTGAAGCTGGCGAATCGCCTCCATGAATGGTAAGCTCTCAATATCACCAACTGTACCGCCAATCTCAACGATGGCAATGTCAAAGCCCTCGCCCGATGCGCGAACACGGCTTTTGATTTCATCGGTAATGTGAGGAATAACTTGAACTGTACCACCCAGATAGTCACCACGACGCTCTTTGGCAAGTACCGTCTGATAGACGCGGCCTGAGGTGAAGTTATTGACCTTGCTCATCTTAGAATGACGCAAGAAACGTTCATAATAACCCAAGTCAAGATCGGTCTCCGCACCGTCTTCGGTCACAAAAACCTCACCGTGCTGGAACGGACTCATCGTGCCTGGGTCAACGTTAATATATGGATCCATCTTGGTCATGGTAACTTTTAGACCACGGGCTTCCAAGACAGCAGCAAGAGAAGCGGCAGTGATACCTTTACCCAATGAGGATACCACACCGCCAGTTACAAAGATAAATTTAGTCATAATAATTCATCATTTACTGGTAAAACCGAATTTTACTAAAATTTACATAAAAAATATAGGGGGCGAACGAAATTTTTTCTTTTTACAGAAATGCAAAACCATCATCTTGGCAGATTTTCGCGTATCTTTTTGGAAAATTGCTCGCTTGTGATGGCATTGGCATCTTCATGCATGGCAACTTTTGGGTTAATGTGGGCGATTTTTTTCCATTCAGCGGGGTCGTATCTAGGTCTAATCACACCCAATTCAATCAGATAACTTGGCAATCTGCCAGACACCAGCACCCGATAATCAAAAGGCAGCAGCTTGGCATCCGCATCAATCATGCGAACCAACTGATAAATCACGGTCGTGCAGTTACTTGTGATGGTTTGGTACCATTCAGGCTGTTGGTTAAGCTCACGACCTTTTTGTAGATAGATCATGAACAGTGCTCTCATTTTTTGTTTATCATAGGTCAAAGGATACAGATACACCGATTCGTGGCGCATGTTAGATCGGGTAAAGATGATGTCTTTTTCGTCGGCGGCAATCACAGAAAGCTCAAACTGCCGAAAAAACCCGCCGATATTAGAAAATGACTCACCCACTTCTTTACGAATCTCCACCGAGAATGCAAGCCGCTGCCCATCAGCAAAGCCAAAAGTCACCAAAGTATGTGCAATATTCTCATTACCCCAGATCGAGAGCACCAAATCCATCGTCTCAAGCTGATTTAAATCATAGGTTCGAGTCTGCCAATCTACATCGTAATCCGTCTCGCTTCGCCAACGAAAGTTACGCACATTATGCACGGTGATGAGATTAGGATTGGTAGAATCTTGGCTATAATCAACAATGTGCTGAACTTCAGGGTTCCAGTTCCGCTCATGGCTCGGCTTCATCATCCCAATCCACACAAAGACCGACAACACCGAACACACCACCGCAGCAGCCAACCAACTGGGTACAGATAATGAGGTAAACTTCGTTAAGACGATCGAAAATACCGAACAGCCCAAAAGTCCGATCAGCACGTATGTCCACACCCCAAACGGCAAATGAACCCAAAGCGCCAAGCATGCCAGCCCTGTGATCACTACCATCAATAAAGCCCAAACCATCGTCCAAACTCTCATCATTACTTCCTTTTGTATGTGCAGTCTATCACATGATCATCGACCATGCCACATGCCTGCATATAAGCATAACAAATGGTTGGGCCGACGAATTTAAAGCCGTCTTTTTTTAGCTGCTTAGACAGCGCTTGGCTTGCCTGCGTTTGTGTTGGTATGTCATTGATGTCTTTGGGGTGATTTATCAGCGGGGTATTAGATTGATGACCTGCCACAATACCCCAGACATAATCATTAAATGATTGATTTTGTTTGATTTTAAGATAAGCTTTAGCATTGTTGATGATCGCTTCGATCTTTAGCCGATGACGGATAATGCCGTCGTTATTCATCAATTCATCAACTTTTTGATTGTCGTATTGGACAATCTTCGCAGCATCAAAGCCATCAAAAGCCTCATAATAAGCCTCGCGCTTCTTTAAGATTGTAATCCAACTAAGCCCTGCTTGCATTCCCTCTAAGCACAGCATGGCGAATAGCTGATCATCATCATGACAAGGCACGCCCCATTCATGATCATGATAGGCTTGATAAATTGGATCATCGCTACACCAAGCGCAGCGTTTTATAATTTGATTCATATGCTGATTTGTCTGACAAAGTCACATTATACGATTTTTTAGGAATAAACGCTGAGACTTTTGATCACCAAATCTGCAAATGAGCCATTTATCAACTTAATGAAGCCAGAGCGTCACAGATTGCCAATCATTCTTTATTTGCAAAATAAGTAATAAAGCCTTAAGATAAAGGGATTATGTTATATTTTAGGATGATTTATGATTACCCAGCTTGCCATCAAAGACTTCACACCCTCTGCCGACAAGACCATCTATGACGTGCGCGATGAAGCCAATTATAAGGCAGGTCACATCGAATACGCCCAGAACCAACCGCTCGAAACTTTAGATCGAGCGCTATTGGAGAGTACGACAGGTGATGTCTATGTGCTGTGCGGTGGTGGAACCAAAGCCGAGCGCGCCTGCACTCTACTTAACGAAATCGACCCGACACGCAACATTATTCACATCACAGGTGGTACACGAGGAGCCCAAGCCCTCGGCATGACCATCATCAGCGAGGCCAACGAATCTTGATGTCAATCAAGGTGTCAATCTTGATGATTTAAAAATTATTAAAATTCAAATACTTATGAATTTTTTATGATTTTTTTAAAAATTTTGATTGACACATTCATAACTTGACTGTATTATACGCACCACAACGACGGCAGACACTGATGAATAATCAGTCAAACCTAAGTAATTCGGAGTGTAGCGCAGCTTGGTAGCGCATCTGGTTTGGGACCAGAGGGTCGGGGGTTCGAATCCCTCCACTCCGACCATATTTAAAGCCTTAACGGCTTTTTTTGTTAGTAGTATTTGATTTTTCTACGGAAAATTGCTAACATTAAGCCACTCGAGCGCCTGTAGCTCAGTTGGATAGAGCATCTGCCTTCTAAGCAGGTGGTCGCAGGTTCGAATCCTGCCAGGCGCGCCATTTGCCTGTTTTATTTTTAGTTATGGTGGGTATAGCTCAGTTGGTAGAGCCCCGGATTGTGATTCCGGTTGTCGTGGGTTCAAGTCCCATTACTCACCCCATATTTCAAAGCCCGCTTTTATAGCGGGTTTTTGTATTTATATATTCTGCATATACCAAAGGATCAAATTTTACTAAAATTTT
>NZ_JAAELD010000290.1 GCF_024227015.1 Moraxella sp. | reverse complement strand
TAATTTACCGGTATCATCATAACTCCGCTTCGTGACATGACCCATCGCATCCGTCACCGTGAGCAAATGACCAATAGCGTCATAAGTCATACTAACCGTGCGATTTAACGGATCCGTCAACGCCACTAACTGATTAACTGCATCATAAGTATAAGTGGTCGTATGCCCTTCAGCATCCGTCACACTGGTCAAACGCTTCGCAGCATCATAGCCCAATGTTTGAGTATTACCCTCCGCATCCGTGACACTCATTAGCAAACCATTTTGGTAGGCATAAGTGGTTACAGCACCGTCGGGGCTAGTCGCCGTCAAGACTTGACCATTACTGTTATAGGTGTATTGGGTGATATTACCCAGCGCATCCGTCTTGCTAATCGGGTTATCGTTAGCATCGTAAGCAAAATGGGTTATCTTATTCAGCGCATTGGTAATAGACAATAAATTACCAGTGGCATCATAACTCAACTGCTTGGCATTACCCGCAGCATCAGTAATCGCCGTTAAACTACTAATCGCATCATACACAAATTGGGTGGTATTGCCATTCGCATCGGTGATGCTAACGCGCTTACCATTAACATCATAAGCATAGTGCGTGATATTGCCCAACGCATCAATCCGTTTCAGCAAATTATCCGCAGCGTCATAACTCAATTGGCGTGTATTACCCAACGCATCCGTCACACTGACCAAACGCCCTTTGGCATCATAGCTCAATTGGGTAGCATGACCTTTCGCATCAATGACTTTAACCAGGTGATCTTCACCGTCATATTCATAACGGGTTTCTTGCTCTAACGCATTGATTTGACTGATTAAATTACCATTACCATCATAACTGCGCTGGCTAACCTGACCATTGGCCTCTGTCAATGTGAGCAACTTGCTACGACTGTCATAAGTCATACTGGCAGTATGGTTTAAAGCATCTGTCACCGACACTAAACGATTAACACCATCATAAGCAAGCGTCGTAATGTGTCCTTCGGCATCCGTCACCGTCACTAAACGCCCCGCAGCATCATAGCCCAAGGTTTGAGTATTACCCTCCGCATCCGTGACACTGATTGGCAAACCATTTTGGTAGGCATAAGTGGTCACAGCACCGCTAGGGCTAGTCGTTGTCAAGATTTGCCCATTGCTATTGTAGGTGTATTGGGTGGTATTACCCAGGGCATCTGTCGTGCTAATCAAATTATTATTCGCATCATAGATTAAACTGGATTGCTTACCCAACGCATTGGTTACTGACAATAAATTACTGTTATCATCATAAGCTAATTGTGTGGCACTACCAGAAGCATTGGTGATAGTCGTCAAATTGCCCTGGCTATCATAAGCCAACTGGGTCAAATTGCCCTTAGCATCAGTGCGACTGGTACGCTTGCCGTTAGCATCGTAAGTATAGACAACAGTATTACCCAACTCATCGCGCACACTGAGCAATCGATAGTTTTCATCGTAGGTGTAAACAGTCGTTTTCCCCTCACGATTAATCAGGGTCGTGATGATTTTGCCAGGCTGGCTCGCTTCATCATAACTAAGACGAAGCAGTTGATTACCAGTGTTCCCATCATCTTGAGTCGCAATACGGCCCTGATCATCATAAGTGTTGCTAAAAAGCGGTATGCCTTCTGAGGTGACAGCAGTCAGCGTTTGCCCAGCCGCATTATAGGTATAAGTCGTTGTCTTTCCACTGGCATCCGTGATCGTGATCAGACGATGCTCACTATCATAGCCCATACTGACTTGTCGCCCTAGCGGATCCGTGACGCTGTCTAACAAACCATCAGCATTATAGGCATAATTGAGAAATACGCCCGATACTGGCTCAGTAATTTTAACCAGTTGCCCAGCACCATCATAGCTAAAGGTTAAAGATTGATCACGATGATTGCTGAGTGTCGTCAGTTGACCATTAGCCGCAAACTCATAAATATTTTTGTTTTGACGAGTGAGCGTAAAACTAGCATCAGCATTCTTAACCAAACTATCAAAGCGACAGGCGAAATGAGAACAACTGAAATGTCCACTGCCATCATTGGTAAAATCATTAAATTGGTTTTTTGACCAATGAATTTTAACATGACCATCAGCAAGTTCTTCTAAACGCGCATCTAAGCCATTTAGATTCCAACCTTTGCCAACTTTATCTTCCTCAAGTAATAAGGAGTTATAACTCAAACGGAAAGTAATCGGCAATACGCCTTGTACATTTAATAAAGTGTGTTCAAAAAACTGTGCACCTATTGCGCTGTTAATAGGTTCTCCGACGACTCCTTGACTTGGACAATTGACACATCCATTGGGATCCAAAGAGCCGTTAGCAGACTGATTAACATTGTATGTTGAGTAGTTATTTTGAGCAATCTCTTCTTTGGCTTCAAGACCAGTTCGCTTAGGAGCAACCATTATTTGCCGTTTCACCATATTGCTGGCTGCACCCTCTTCATCATAAGCGGTGGCAGTCCACTCAATAGAGGCTGCACTATTATAAACATGCTCAAAAGTGACCGTTTCACCTTCAGAAGCCGATTTACTTTTGACATTACCATCACTGCCCC
>NZ_JAAELD010000289.1 GCF_024227015.1 Moraxella sp. | reverse complement strand
TGTAAAGCAAAAATTAACCAAAACATAACAATTTGATCAAATAATTTTAGACTGTCTAAATTTTAGGCAAGTTCATGATATTTATCAAAATTCATGATTGAAACCGTTTGATACGAATTCTGTGATTGGTTTGTTAAAATAAAAAGACGCACTATATTTAGTGCGTCTTTTTGAGATGAAGCATAAATCAGCGTTCTAGGATGCAAGTAACGCCTTGACCGCCTGCGGCACATATGGATATTAGCGCGCGGCCTGAACCTTTTTGAGCAAGCAGTTTGGCGGCAGTTGCAAGGATGCGCCCACCAGTAGCGGCAAAGGGATGTCCTGCTGCCAGACTCGAGCCATTAACATTAAGCTTGCTGCGGTCAATCGAACCAAGTGGCGCATCTAGACCTAGGCGGTTTTTGCAGAATTTTTCATCTTCCCAAGCTGCCAGAGTAGATAATACCTGCGAGGCGAAAGCTTCATGAATCTCATAAAAATCAAAATCTTGAAGCGTTAGACCAGCACGCTCTAGCATCTTAGGCACGGCATAGGCAGGCGCCATGAGTAGCCCTTCAGTGAGACCTTGCTTGCCCACGAAATCAACCGCAGCCGTCTGCTGGTGCGTGATATAGGCAAGTGGCTCAAAGCCATGCTCTGCTGCCCATTCTTCACTAGATAATAGTACACACGAGGCACCGTCAGTCAGTGGTGTGGAGTTCGCAGCAGTCATGGTGGGGTTGGCGTTCTTTTTGCCAAATACGGGCTTTAAGCTGGCAAGTTTCTCAAGGGTAGTATCAGCTCGTAAGTTATTATCACGGTTTAGACCTTTGTAGGGGGTGATAAGATCATCAAAAAAACCTTCATCATAAGCGCGAGCCAAATTCTGATGACTGGCATAAGCCAAGGCGTCTTGGTCGGCACGAGTGATGTCCCATTCAAGCGCAGTGATGGCTTGGTGTTCGCCCATGGATAGGCGTGTGCGCGGTTCGCCATTTTGAGGGAAGGCGAGTAGATTTTTTGGGTTGATGCTGCTGAGTGCAGATAGGCGAGATTTGGCATCTTTGGCGTTGTTGAGGCGCAGTAGGGGCTTTCTGATGCCATCGCCAAGCGCGATCGGTGCGTCCGAAGTGGTGTCAGTACCGCCTGCGATGCCACTGTAGATATGACCTAAGGCGATTTTATTTGCAACGGCAAATGCCGCCTGCAATCCTGTTCCGCAAGCTTGCGAGATGTCGTAGGCGGGCGTGGTAGGTGCTAGGGTGGTGTTTAGCAGCGCTTCACGAGTTAGATTAAGGTCACGGCTGTGCTTTAGAACCGTACCTGCCACCACTTCGCCGATGTCTTTGTCTGATAGTTCAAAACGGCTAACCAGCCCTTCAAGGGCGGCGCTTAGCATGTCGATGTTGCTTGCGTCAGCATAGGCACCATTTGAGCGGGCGAAAGGAATGCGATTACCACCTAGGATGGCGACTTTCTTAATAGTAGTCATGAGTTTCTCCTTAAAATTATCATGTCGATTCTGTTCCAAATCTGCCTTAGATTAGCATTATTTTTTATAAAATGGCAGATT
>NZ_JAAELD010000288.1 GCF_024227015.1 Moraxella sp. | reverse complement strand
GCGCCATTGGATGTGGAAAATGTCGTGCGTGAAACAATCAAGAAAATAGGTTATAACAGTTCAGAGATAGGGTTTGACTGGGAATCTTGCGCTGTATTATCAGGCATTGGTCAACAATCAGCCGATATAGCAATGGGTGTGGATGAAACGGATGATCATGAACAAGGCGCAGGTGATCAAGGTTTGATGTTTGGCTATGCCAGCAATGAAACGGATGTCTTGATGCCAGCACCTATTACTTACGCGCACCGTTTGGTGAAGCGTCAATCGCAGTTGCGCCATGATGGGGCATTGCCCTGGTTACGCCCTGATGCAAAAAGTCAAGTGACATTCCGCTATGTTGATGGTAAACCTGTTGGAGTTGAAGCAGTTGTTTTGTCAACTCAGCATGATCCTGATATTGATAATAAAGCCCTACACGAGGCTGTGATGGATGAGATTATAAAACCTGTACTCCCTGCATCGTGGTTTAATAAGGAGACGCGGGTCTATATTAATCCAACAGGTCGTTTTGTGATTGGGGGACCAATGGGTGATTGTGGTTTGACAGGGCGTAAAATTATAGTTGATACTTATGGTGGTATGGCACGGCATGGAGGCGGCGCATTTTCTGGAAAGGATCCGTCTAAAGTTGATCGTTCCGCCGCTTACGCTTGTCGCTACGTGGCAAAAAACATTGTCGCCGCAGGTTTGGCAGAACGCTGTGAAATTCAAGTCTCTTATGCGATTGGAGTCGCGGAGCCGATGTCAATTCGGGTGGAAACTTTTGGTACAGGGGTGGTAAAAGAAGCGCGTTTGACACAGTTAGTGCGCGAACATTTTGATTTACGCCCTCGCGGTTTGATATCCATGCTGGATTTATTGCGCCCTATTTATCAAGAGACTGCCGCTTATGGACATTTTGGGCGTGAAGAGACGGAGAAGTTTACTTGGGAACGCATCGATAAGGCGGAGATGCTGCGTGAAGCGGCAGGTATTTAATTTTAATTAAGGAATAAGGATTCAATAAAGTTTTTTTGTACAGGACATTAATATTTAAATTATTGAT
>NZ_JAAELD010000287.1 GCF_024227015.1 Moraxella sp. | reverse complement strand
ACATTATTTTGGGCAACACCTTTCATCTGTGGTTACGTCCGACCACAAGCGTGATTGATGAATTTGGCGGATTGCATGATTTTATCGGTTGGGATAAGCCGATTTTGACCGATTCGGGCGGTTTTCAGGTATTTAGCCTTGGTGCGATGAGAAAAATCACCGAAGAAGGCGTGCATTTTCGTTCGCCTGTGGACGGCTCAAAGGTGTTTTTGTCGCCTGAGATTTCCATGCAAATTCAAAATTCCCTAAACTCCGACATCGTCATGCAGTTTGACGAATGTACGCCTTATCCTGCCACGCACATTGAAGCCCAAAAGTCGCTTGAATTATCGCTCCGCTGGGGGCAACGCTGTCTTGATGAACATCACAAACTGGGTAACAAAAACGCCCTGTTTGGTATCGTGCAAGGCAGTATGTACGAAGATTTGCGTATGCAGTCCTTGACCGCTTTGACCGACATGCCCTTTGACGGCTATGCCATTGGCGGACTGTCGGTCGGCGAGCCAAAAGACGAGATGATAAAAGTATTAAATTATCTGCCAAACCGTATGCCGTCTGATAAGCCACGCTACCTTATGGGCGTGGGGACACCGTCCGACATCGTGGAGGCGGTAAGACTGGGCGTGGATATGTTTGACTGCGTCATGCCGACCCGCAACGCCCGTAACGGACATCTGTTCACCAGCACGGGGGCGGTTAAGATAAAAAATGCCGTTCATCGCCACGACAAAAACCCCCTAGATGGCGAGTGCGACTGCTACACTTGCCAGAATTTTAGCCGTGCCTATTTGCACCATTTGCATAAATGTGGCGAAATGCTCTCAGCCCAGCTAAACACTATTCATAATTTGCGTTATTATCAAAATCTCATGAAAGGCATTCGTGAAAGCCTAGAAAATGAGACGTTTGATGAGTTTGTGGCGACATTTTATGCCAAGCAAGGTTTAGAAGCACCTGCCCTCTCATTAAAATAAATCATTTAGCTTATTATCATCTTACAATCTACCCACAATAAAAAAACACACGCTCAATTGGACGTGTGTTTTTTTTGATTTTAATTACTGATCGTTTGGCACTTTATCCATATCAATGTCAGGATTTTTTACCAGATGGATGGCCGATAGAATCAACCCACCCCAAATCGCTGACAAAGCAACGATCATAACCATCAATGCTGTACTATTCATGATAATCTCCTTTTTGTGCGTCATGCGAGCTGTGACCTTTAGTTTTTGTCAATAGCAGTGCACCAAGGGCAAACACAGCCGCGACACCCCAACCAAATACTGCTTGGGTCACAAAGTCATAACCACCATAACCTTCGGTCAGTAGTGATTTAACACTTAAAAGAAGTGCGATAATCAATGAAATCGGCGTGATGACGGTTAGCATGAACGCCCAGCCTTTGCCAACTTTAAAGCTTGAGATGCCATTGATATGACGGATTAGCTTATCAAGTAGGCCACGGTTTAGCCACGTTACCCAGATGATAGACAGCACCGCACCGAATACAACACCGATGTTGTTGGCAAAGTGGTCAATCACGTCAACGAAGGTGATCGCGGTTTTTGTTGAAAATAGCGCCAAAGAAATCAATGCAGAGATACCGCCAACAACGGTAACGGCTTTCTTATGAGACCAACCAAATTTATCCTCAACCGCAGAGATTGGCACTTGAATGATACTTACCATCGACGTCAAGCCTGCCACGAATAGTGAAGCAAAGAACAGCACACCAATGATCGTACCTGCCTCGCCCATGCTAGAGATAATCTTGGGAAAGGCTACGAATGCCAAGCCAATACCGCCTGATACCACTTCTGCAACCGGCTTACCTGATGCTGCTGCCATAAAACCAAGCACCGAGAAGATACCAATACCTGCCAAGATCTCAAAAGATGAGTTGGCAAAGCCCACCACCAAGCCAGAACCTGTTAGGTTGGCATTGCGCTTTAGGTAGGATGAATAGGTTACCATGATACCAAAACCGATCGACATCGAGAAGAATACGTGTCCATAAGCAGCCAGCCATACTTTCGGGTCTGCCATGGCTGTCCAGTTCGGTGTGAAGAATGTATTTAGACCTTCTGCAGCACCAGGTAGGCGTACTGCTTGAATCACCATGATCACGAACATCACCATCAAGAGCGGGATAAAGATCTTATTGGCTAGCTCAACACCCTTACGGATACCACCATACATGATGAACAGCGCCACAGCCCACACGATCAAGATACCAACGAATAGGCTTGGTACGAACGTGAAATCCAGGCCAGAACCATTTTGTAGATAATGATTAAAGAAGAACCCTTCCGTGTCTTCGCCCCACGCCTGACTAAATGAATACAGCGTGTATTGACCCGCCCAGCTAAGTACGCTTGCATAGTAGATACCAATAACTGTACATACAAGCACCTGCCACCAGCCCACGCCTTCAGCAGATTTCACCATGCGACGATAGGCCGTTGGTGGTGCGCCGCGGTATTTTTGACCTGTGACGTAGTCCAAGAACAAGAGTGGAAAGCCTGCTGTTAGCAAAGCAACCAAATAGGGAATAAAAAAAGCGCCGCCACCATTCTCATAAGACACATATGGAAAACGCCAGATATTTCCCAAACCGACTGCCGAACCAATGGCAGCCAAAATAAAACCAGAGCGTGCTGACCAACTCTCGCGTTGTGCCGACATAAGCCCCTCCTTAATTTTTATCAATCTTCCATCGCCAGCATTCCAGCCCAACGATACCACTTCTATACAAGACAATGCTATACGTACATAACATTGCCATAATGTTGCTAGTGTAGTTTGATTTATTAACGCAAAAAAGTCAAGAGAAATAAAATACAAAAACCCATAACGTCGAGTTATGGGTTTTAGTGTGTGGCAGCACGTTAAAATCAGCTTAACGCGTTAATCCTCGCCCGCTGTTCTTTAATGAATCAATGAACAATTGAACCTTTGGCTCTATGGGCAGCATTTTTTCAAGCTCAGCCAGCGCTTGATCGCGAATCATCCCAGAACGGAAAATCACGCGATATGCTTCATCAAGCGCTTTGATGGTGTCGCCACTCCAACCTTTACGGCGCATGCCTTCTTTGTTGATGCCGTGCACTTTGGCAGGATTGCCCGATACCATGGTGAATGCTGCCACATCTTTTAGGATAAGGCTGGCACCGCCAATCATGCTGTAATCATCTATCTTGCAAAATTGATGAATGCCGGATTGACCGCCAATGATCACATAGTTGCCAATATGGCTATGTCCTGCCACACCCACATTGTTCGCCAGTACGTTATGATCACCGACCACGCAGTCATGGGCAATGTGCGTATTAACCATCAGTAGATTATGGCTGCCGATCTTAGTTAATGCATTATCCTGTGTAGTGCCTCGGTGCAGCGTGCAAGACTCTCGAATACGATTATGGTCGCCTATTTCAAGATAAGTTTCTTCGCCTGCGTATTTTAAATCTTGTGGATTCTCACCAACGCTGGCAAATTGATAAATCTCATTATACTGACCAATCGTCGTGTTCTCACCAACGATAACATGACTTCTTAGGACGCTGTGCGCGCCAATTTTACTGTTCTTGCCGATGATGCAATACGCACCAATTACGGCGGTGTCATCAATGATAGCAGTGTCATCAATGATGGCGGTTGGGTGAATATTCATGCTTATCCCAAAACTTTATTAACGTTCTTATATGTCATTATTGTAATACCAAATGACTTATAAGTCAGCCACTTTTTGACGAGCAATCATAATCTCAGCACTACAAGCCAGCTCACCATCAACGTGCGCAGTACATTCAAATTTATAAATGTCACGCATGCTTCTGGTCGCCTTTGAGCGGATCACCAATGTATCGCCAGTGCTGACCATTCTTTTGAAGCGAACTTTGTCCACACCTGCGAACAGGTACAGATAGCCGCTTTCGGAAGTTTGTCCTGCGCTGATAAAACCCAAAACACCAGAAAGCTGCGCCATCGCTTCAACCATGAGAACACCCGGCATGATTGGGTTATCAGGGAAATGCCCATTGAACAACTCTTCATTAATGGTGACGTTCTTATAACCTGTGATCCAGTTATTTGGTGAGCAGGCTGTAACACGATCAATGAGCATGAAGGGATAGCGATGCGGCAGATAGTGCTTTATTTGGTCATATCTAAGTGGCAAAGTAACGCCACGTTCTGACAGCGCGTCTAGATCTTCTTGGCTAAGTAAATCGACATCAAGATGGGTGTTTGACATGGTTTTTTCCTAAGATACTAAGTGTTATTACTAATGGGCTATGGATAGTTAGCGTACCGTATGTTGGTTACTTTTCACCGGATTGGCGGAATCTCACCGCAGCGCGTCGCCATTGCATTGATGGTAGCAGTCCCGTGCCAGATGAATAACTGCCAGATTCTTTGATATTACCCGTAACCATTGACATGCCTGTCAAAGTCACACCATCTGCAATTACAAGATGGCCAGATATGCCACTGGCGCCACCAATGATACAATTACGCCCAATGCGTGTCGAGCCAGCAATGCCGACCTTAGCAGCGATGGCTGTACTGTCACCAATATGGACATTATGAGCAATCTGCACCAGATTATCAATGATGACATGATTGCCAATGACGGTATCACCAACCGCACCACGATCGATGCAAGTATTGCTACCAATACGTACGTCATCGCCAATGATCACACGACCAAGCTGCGCGATGCGTTGCCATTTTAGTCCTTGAGCGGTGGGATTTGGCGCAAAACCAAAGCCTTCTGAACCAATGCTTGAATTTGCATGGATGCGCACACGATTACCTAACTGACTATGATGCGCGATACTCACATGATGTGCGATATGACAGTCCTCACCAAGCACCGTATGATCTTCGATGCTCACCGACTGACCAATGATCGTTCCTGCACCTATCTGCACATGCTCACCAACGACACAATACGCACCGATCTCAACACCATCTGCAATGATTGCACTGTCTTCAATGATGGCAGTAGGATGGATGGCTTGCTTAGTGATGTTCTTATAAGCAAACAGACCGCTAATGGTCGCATATGCCAAATACGCATCTTTGACAATAATGGTGGTTACACCTGAAGGCGCATGATCCCTAAATTTTTCATTGATCAGCACCATGCCTGCGTGTGTGTTTGTCAGATCATCAATGTATTTGGCGTTTGACAAAAAAGCCACTTCGTCAGCACCAGCATCTACTAGATTCGCCACGCCCTTGATGTCTTTAGATACTTCACTAGCATTAAGTGCAGCCTTATTAATAACAGGCTGCACTTTTTCTATGATATCAATCAGCTGAGCGATGTTCGCCATTAGAACACGCTACCGATTTGGAATTGAACCTTCTCAGTCTCATCACCATCTTTGCTGCCAATTGGCTTGGCGTAGCTGATAGACAATGGACCAATCGGCGTGTACCAAGTTGCGCCGATACCTGCGCTATAACGCAGATCTTTATCTTGCTCAAGCAGTGGGTAGCTGGTTGAAGTGGCTGCACCACCGGTAAGCTCACTGAGATTTACCGTCTCTTTATCCATGCCGGTGGTATCAAACACTTGACCACCTTCGAAGAAAATCACAGGACGAACCTGATCCGCCCAATCACCCTTAAATGGCATTGGCAAAATCAATTCCGTACCAAAGGTGGCCAGTGCATTACCACCTACGTTCTCCCCAAGCGCATAACGCTTATCAACACTTGCCACTTCATAAGGTTGTGAGCGAGGACCTAAGCTAGATGAATCATAGCCACGTACCGAACCATAACCACCGGCATAGAAATTCTCATAGAACGGCAGATCGTTACCATAGCCTAGACGTGTATAACCGCGTAGCGTGCTACCCTTCCAGAATGGGATGTAGATGTTACCATTATAGACGGCTTTTTGGTATGTCTTATCACCAAAGCCTAAGGTTAGATCAACGCTATGGCTCATGCCCTTGGTTGGGAATACTGGCTTATCAAGGCTTGAATAGCTCCAGCCCAGCATGGCATTATAGGTCGTATAATCTTTTGAGAAGCTTGCTGCATCACCCGATGTGTCAATTGAGCCGCCATCATCCAAAAGCTGCTTGACATTGCTGATACCCATATAGCGACCACCGCGAACCTCGGTATTATCAATATTAATACCACCGCTGATGCGTTGATTTTCGTTAATTGGGTAACCGTAAGTCAGTGACGCACCATAGGAATCAAGGACGTAGTTACTGATGTTTTTCTTGTCGTATTTGGTTTTACGAGAATAGGCGCTGATGCTCTGCGATACGCCATTTTCGGTAAAGTATGGGTTGGTCACACCCAGGCTATACACTTCTCGCGTCTCTGAACGTGAGAATGACGCATTAACACGATTGCCCGTTCCCATGAAGTTCGACTGAGACAGATCTACCTGGAATGTCATACCACCCGATTGGCTATAGCCTGCTGCGATGGTCGATGAGCCAGATGGCTGTTCTTCGACGACATAGTTAATGTCCACCTGATCAGGGGTGTTCGGCACTGGGCGCACATCCACTGTCACGTTCTTAAAGAATCCAGTACGCATCAGACGGGCACGCGACAGCTGAATCTTAGAATTTGAAGCCAGTGCGCCTTCTAATTGGCGCATCTCACGGCGCAGAACCTCATCCTTGGTTTTCATGTTGCCGCTAAAATTGATGCGGCGAACATACACAGGGCGCACAGGATCGATATAGTAGTCAATATCAACGGTACGCGTCTCGTCATTGATACGGGTAATTGGTCGGATTTGTGCGTAATAATAACCATCATCACCAAACTTGCTGGCGACATTGGCAGTCACTTCTTCAAGCTTAACCTGTGAGAAAGTCTCACCCTCTTTGAAATTTACCAATTCATTAAGCTCAGCGACATCATAAGTCACATTACCCAGGAACTGAGTCTTGCCAAAGTTATACTGCTGACCTTCGGTTAAGGCAACTTCAACGAAGACTTTGTTTTTCTCTTCATCGATGTTTAGCGTAGAATTATCCACTTTAAAGCGGACAAAGCCCTCATTCATATACAAGGCCTGCAATGCTTCTAGGCTGGCATTCAGTTTCTCTTGGCTATAGCGATCTGACTTTGACAGCGGATTCCATTTTTTATCTTTTAATGCGAATTCATCCTTGATAGCCTCATCGCTAAAGTGCTGATTACCGATGATGTTCACATCAACAACACGAGCTGCCTTACCCTCGATGAATTCGATGTCCAATTTAACACGGTTACCATCAAGCTGAGTCTGCTTAACCTTGATGTCGCTATTGTAATAACCTTGTGAGATGTATTGGTTTTTTAGCTCATTTTCGATGGCGTTTACGGTTGATTGCTTCAGCACATTACCAACCATCAGACCCGTGGTTTTTAGACCTTCTTCTAGACCTGCTTTAGGGATAAGCTTATTACCTTCGAAGTTTAGTTCAGCGATTACAGGACGTTCGGTCACATAGAACACCACGCGATCGCCCTGCACATCAGCCTGTACGTTCGAGAAATGCTCGGTTGCGTACAGCGCACGGATACTGTCTGCAAGCAGCTCATCGGTAACACTCCGACCGATACGGATTGGCAAAGTGGTCTGCAAACTCTCTACAGTCACACGCTGCAACCCATCAATGGCAATGTCATTGGCAATAAAAGTTTCTGCATGCGCAGAGGCACTCATTGCCATGATGACTGCCGCAGTGATCGAAGTGGTCGCAAAACCAGTAAAATTAGACATACGCATAAACCATATCCACGTAAAACAATTAAAATGTTGAATTTATAAATTCCAAAACTCTGGAAATTTTTAAAAATAAAACCTTGAATAAGACGCCATCAAAAAACATTTGTATTTGTCAAAAACCGCCAAATAACGCCATGATTTTTTAATAAGCGTACAAATAATTGTGCTAAATTAAGCGAAAAAAGCAATTTTGGCAAGCCCTAAAAGAGATTTATTCGCACTTTTTGTGAAAAATAATGCAATTTTTGCATTGGCATGTCAATTTTTAATCAATCAGCCAAATAAACGCATGATATCGTTACCAATTGCAAGCACCATGAAACATAAAAGCAAGGTCATACCAACTCGCAAACCCGCCATTTGTACCTTCTCGCTCATCGGTTTGCCACGTAATAATTCATAAGTGTAAAACACCAAATGACCGCCATCTAGCACAGGAATCGGCAAAAGATTCATCACCGCCAATGATAGGCTGATGATCGCCGCTGTTGATAATACCTGCTGCCAACCAATCTCAAAGCTCGTCTTTGACACCTCAGCGATGGTGATCGGTCCTGAGATGTTCTCAATACCAATAAGCCCCGTAATCATCTTGCCTAAGGCATCAACCGTCATCTTGGCAAGGTCATAAGTCTTGGTGAATGACTTGGCAATCGCCTCTGATGGCGTGTGCTGTATCGTCGTTCGATAGTCGCTTGGAATGCTACTTTTGCCATCATAAGCGACTTTGATACCGATCTGCCCGATGATCTTATTGCCAGATTTGACGCCTTTTGGCATCACTTTGACATTCATGGACGTACCATCTCTGATGATGGTAAAATTCAGCATTTTCTCAGGATTATCGCGGATGATGCTCGTGGCATCTAGCCAATTGGTAATAGGCTTGTCGTCAATGGCGACGACTTTATCGCCCACCTGTAGTCCCATGAGTGCTGCTGCGCTCTGCGGAACTATCTCAGATAACACAGGCTCGATCACAGGCTGATAAGGCAGTGCGCCTAAGCTTGTGATGGCGTCTTGTCCTTTTTGATCACCCTGCATGAATGTGGTAATCGGGACGCTTTTTTGGGTGTATTTACCGCCCTGCTCAGTACGAATGTCAAGCTCGCCCGTCTCACCCATGCGATGAGCCAAGGCATAGTTCACCTCTTCCCATGTGGTGATGTCTTTGCCGTCAATGGCGGTTATTTTTTCGCCGACCACAAGCGCTCTAGACGCTGGCGAATCAGGCAGAATATTACCGATGCGCGTATTTAACTGCTCGCTGGATTGCAAGAAAAGCACAAAAAACAGCCCAATCGCGATGATAAAATTCATCAAAGGGCCAGCTGCGACAATGGCGATTTTCTTTAACGGATGCTGATTATTAAAGGCTAAATGCCGCTCATGCGCATCCACATTGCCTTCGCGCTCATCTAGCATCTTAACATAGCCGCCCAATGGAATGGCAGAAATGCGATAATCAATACCCGATCTTTTGCTTGTCCAGCCGAATAATTTGGGACCAAAGCCAATGGAATACGTCAAAACTTTCACGCCGCATAATCGCGCGACAATGTAATGACCCCATTCATGTAGAGCGATGAGCGGACCCAATACACATACCGCCGCCAAGAACATCCATATGGCTGTCATGCTGTCACGCCTTTATCTATATAACGCGCAGCCGTCTGACGCACTTTATCATCCATGTTCAAAATTTCATCCAAATTCTCAAATTTATCATCAAAATGACTCGATAATGTTAAGTCTTTCAAGCAATGACGTACAACGACTGCAATATCGGTTAGACGGATTTTCTCATCTAAAAATGCCGCAACCGCAACTTCATTGGCAGCATTTAATGTGATGCAAGCACCCACACCGCGCTTGGCAGCGAAACGCGCCAATGCTAGGCTGACAAATTTCTCTTCATCAGGCTTGATGAACGTCAATGCAGACAGATCATACAGATCAAGACTCTTAACGTTGGCATTCATGCGATTAGGATAAGCAAGCGCATGCGCGATTGGCGTCTTCATGTCAGGATTGCCAAGCTGCGCCAAAAACGAACCGTCCACATACTCTACCAGTGAATGGACCACGCTATCAGGATGTATGACGATGCTAATGCGATCCTCAGGCAAGTTAAATAAGTGACAAGCCTCAATCAGCTCAAGCCCTTTATTCATCATGGTAGCGCTATCAATGGATATCTTTTGCCCCATTGACCAATTCGGGTGCTTGACGGCATCTTGAACGCTCGCTTGACGCATCTGATCGATGGATTTATGTAAAAATCCCCCACCTGACGCGGTAAGCCATAGTTTATTTATGCCGTGGCAATCTTCATGAATGGCGCGATTATCCGTCTGAATCGCTGCGGGCAAGCATTGATAAATGGCGTTATGCTCACTATCAATGGGCAGAATCACTGCCCCCGACTCTCTGGCTGCCGCCATCACCAAGTGACCCGCCATGACCAAAGATTCTTTATTCGCCAATAAGATGCGCTTACCAGAACGCGCTGCCGCAAGCGTTGATGACAGCCCTGCCGCACCCACAATCGCTGCAACCACAGTATCCACCGCCTTTGCTGACGCAATTCGAACCAAGCCTTCATCGCCTGATAGAACGGTCGTAGTTAAGTCATGCTGGGTTAATTTTTGGCGAAATTCATCCACATATTCAACCGCCACACACACGAATTCTGGCTGAAATTCTTGGCAGAGCGACAACAATTTATCAATCTGACTAAATCCCGATAAGGCATAGACGCGATATCTATCACGATGTAAACGCACAAGCTCAAGCGTGCTGTCACCGATGGAACCTGTCGCACCTAGCACAGCAAGGTTTTCACGTGTTGTAATCATTGGCTGATTCATATTAGCTAATTTTACTTATTATAATTGTAAATAGTATCGGCAAGTAGTAAATTATAAAATTTGCGACAGGCTCGCCATGTGCATTTTGATCCAAACTTCAGTGAATACACCCATCTCAAGCAGCAACCAAAAACCCAACGCAAACACAGGCGTGGCAGATAGCAACGAATCAATACGATCTAATACACCGCCATGACCTGGCAGGATATTGCCCGAATCTTTAATGCCGGCACGACGTTTTAACATCGATTCAAACAGATCACCAAGCACACTCGCCGCCACCGTCACAGCAGACAACGCCAAGAACCATGCCAAAGCACCGCCTGATAGCTGCAAATACTGACCCACGATGGCAGCGACAACACCTGATGTCACGAGCCCACCAATCAGACCTTCAACGCTCTTATTCGGGGAGACATTAGGCGCAAGCTTGCGTTTGCCAAATTTACGCCCCACAAAGTACGCACCACTGTCAGCACACCACACCAATAAGAACACATACATGAGCCACCAAGGCGACATTTGCCAAAGACCATACATGGCAGTGATCGCCGCCGTCAGTATCACGCCGCCCATATAGACCAAGCGACGTCCATACCATTTTTCTTTATTCGGGTACTGCTTTACCCACAGTAGCGCCATCGTCCAGATGATGAGCGACGCACCCCACCAGAATGCCCAAGTCTGCGGCACAAAAATCGACACCATCGTCACGATCAATGCGATCAGTACGAACAGCATTGGTTGCTTCCACTTTGGCATGAGCTTCGTCCATTCGTGCGCAGCGATGAGCACACCAACCGACAATAAAGGAATGACAAAAATCGGCTTTGAGCTTGCAAATAATGCAAAACCCACAATCAACACCAAAACAATGGCGGTTTTAATACGTTGCCACACGGTCAGCTCCTTGTATATTGTCCATCATTGGCGATTTGTTCGCTTGTCTTGCCAAATCGACGTTCACGATTGGCAAATGCTTGCATCATCTCATCAAGCTCATCACAGCCAAATTCCGGCCAAAGCGTCGGGGTAAAAAACAGCTCAGCGTAGGCGACCTGCCACAAAAGAAAGTTAGAGATGCGATAATCGCCACCGGTGCGAATCAACATATCCACTGGCGGATAGTCTGATAATTGGATGTGCTTGCCAAGAGCGTCAGCATCGATTTGATCAACATCAATCTTGCCATCAATGGCGTTTTTTGCCAAAATTTTGGCAGCATTGGCAATGTCCCATTGACCACCATAGCTGATGGCGATCACCAATGTCATCGCATTAAAATGAGCCGTCTCACGCTCAGCATCTGCCATTAATGCGGCGAGCTTATCACTTAAATGCTCACGCTCACCGATGAATTTTAGACGAATGCGATATTTATGCATCCTAGGCATCTGCTCACGAATGGTCTGAGCCAACAGATCCATCAACAGATCCACTTCCGCCTTAGGCCTTGCCCAATTCTCCGATGAAAAGGCAAATACCGTCAATACCTGCACGCCACGCGCCAGACAATGCTCCACTATCGGATCAAGCGCATCTTTACCCTTGACATGCCCTTGCCCAGTGGCTAAGTTCTGGGACTTGCCATAGCGGTTGTTGCCATCCATGATGATGGCGATGTGCTTTGGAGTGGTGCTAAGTGGCGGTAAATGAGTATCAGGCATAATCACACTTTTTATGATAAATAATAAAAACAAAGACTTACACAATATTATCTCAAATCAGCCAAGCCGATCATCATAACTTGCATAAGTCTTGTGGCTTAATTTTATTGGTATAAAATTAAGCCAAAATTATCAAACTTCCATCAACTCGCTTTCTTTTTTGGCTAAGCGTGTATCAATGGTTTTAACAAAATCATCGGTTAGTTTTTGGATAACATCAGCAGCACGGCGTTCATCATCTTCCGAGATTTCTTTATCTTTGACTAAATTTTTGATGTCGCCTAGCATGTCGCGGCGGATGTTACGTACAGACACACGAGCAGATTCAGCATCAGCACGAGCGATTTTTTGCATGTCTTTACGAGTCTCTTCGGTCAATGCTGGCATCGGGACGCGAATTACGTCTGCGGTCATTGGGTTTAGACCTAGATCTGCCTCACGGATCGCCTTATCTACCGCTTGTACCATTGAGCGATCGAAAGGCTGAACCAACAACGTGCGGCTGTCTTCAACGTTGATGCTCGCCACTTGGTTTAGCGGCATATCAGAACCATAATAGCTTACCATCACGCCAGATAGAACACCTGGGTGGGCACGTCCTGTACGCAGTTTTGCGAAGGCATTTTCCAATGATTCTAGTGATTTTTGCATACGGCTTTCGCCGTCTTTTTTGATGTCATCTAACATATAAATTTCCTTAAATTAACAATACTCAAAACCTAATTAGTGATAAACACGCGTGCCTTCAGCTTCACCCATGACGACATTAAGCAGTGCATTTGGCTTATTCATGTCGAATACTTGAAGAGGAACATTGTGTTCACGGCAAAGTGCGATCGCAGTCAGATCCATCACGCCCAATTTACGCTCAAGCACCTCATCGAATGACAGGCTGTCATACTTGACCGCATCTTCATGCACACTTGGGTCTTTGTTATATACGCCATCAACTTTTGTCGCTTTTAGGATTAGACCGGCTTCAATCTCAATACCACGCAAGCAAGCTGCTGTATCGGTGGTAAAAAATGGATTGCCCGTGCCCGCGACGAAAATACACACCTCGCCATTGTTAAGGTGGCGAATCGCCTCACGGCTAGAGTAAGGCTCTCCGATGGTCGAGATAGACAGTGCAGACATTAGACGTGTCTTAATGTTGCGGCGCACCAGTGCATCGCGCATAGCAAGACCATTCATGACGGTCGCAAGCATACCCATCTGATCACCAGTAACACGACCTACCAAGCCTTCTTTTTGAAGGGTGCTACCACGATATAGGTTACCGCCACCGACAACGATACCCACTTGCACGCCAAGCCCACGCAGATGCGCGATTGATAGGCTCATTTGATCCAGGATAGATGCATCAATCCCCATGTCGCGGCCGCCCGCTAAGGCCTCACCAGACAATTTTAAAAGAATGCGAGAGAATTTTGGATTTTTATCAGACATACCGACCCCGATTGATATTAAACAATAAATTGTCTAAAGCTGCTAGACAAATTGTCATAATTTTAACACATTTTGGGCGGTTTGGATAATTTTCTTTTGATGAAAGATGAATGCGGCAGACAGGTATTTGATTGAATTTAAGAGAAAAATCGAGCCGTGTTTTAGACAAATACTTAATTAGCTCGACGCTCTTGGACGATTTTTAGATTTGGGTAGGTTAAGGTAACGGTATAACGCACGCCGTTTTTTGAAGTATGATTAACAAAGGCGGGTTCGCCGTAGTGAGTTTTTAGCTCAATGCTGTGAACTTGATAGCCACGCTCTTGAAGTTTTCGGATGGCTTTGGTACGAGTTTGCGTAAATTCTGCACGATCGTAGGCTTGTAGAAGGCTTTCAGCATCATCGGTAGTGGCATTCGCCCACGCAGGCGCACCGAATAGTAAAGACATCGGTATGCACATCGCTAGGAATATCGCTATTATTTTTTGCACAGGCTACTCACGAGATGGGTATTTTGACAATGTGAATCACAATAAAGATAAAGCCGACAGTGAACATGCCAAAAATCGTTGGCGTAGTATATCACGGCAGCCCAGATAAATCAGTCAAGCTTACGCTTTAATATACATTGTTACACAAAAGCAACCAAAGACTAACAAGTAATAAAAAAGACACCCCATTTGGGATGTCTTTTGAATACAGATAATGTTACATCCAAAGCAAATAAGCCATGATGGTTACAATACCAATAGCGGCCAAGTTCAAGAAGAAACCGACTTTCATCATGTCGCCCTGCTTGATATGACCTGTACCCATGACAATCGCGTTCGGCGGGGTCGCAACAGGCATCATGAATGCGCAAGAAGCACCAATACCGATCACCATAACAAGAATCTCTGGCGGCAAACCAAGCGCCGTACCAATTGGAACAAATAACGGCACAAGCAATGCAGCAGATGCTGTGTTACTGGTGAACTCGGTCAAGAAGATGATGAATGCAGCTACCACCAAGATTACGATGATCGCTGATGAACCTGCCAAACCGCCGGAGATCTGCTCCGCCAGAACTGCTGACGCACCTGTATTTTTCATAATATCTGACAGCGCAATACCACCACCAAACAACATGAGCACGCCCCAGTCGGTGTTGTCTGATACTTGCTTCCAACTT